>JAFZFW010000004.1 GCA_017555685.1 Methanocorpusculum sp. | reverse complement strand
TTCGAACCGGGGACATCGCGGTAGCCGCGCAGTATGCCCGCAGGCATTAATCTTACTACAGCCGCGCACTCTACCATCTGAGTTAAGTCGGGTTATGACTGCTCTAATAACAATGATGTTTGAAAATATAAATCTGTCGGAATCGATCTACGCTGTCCCAAATCCTCATAAGTTCTCAGCGCCTATGAGTATGTGCGATCAATTATGCCTGAATTAACCGGATTTGCCGTAATCGGATGCTCCAAGTGCCGCAGAATCATGTCTGCGGATCTCTCGTATGCCACAAAAACCTGTCAGTGCGGGCACAAAATGGACCTGAGCAGGACCCGGCTTCTCGCAGTTTTTGCCTCGGCAGACGATGCCGCGCAGGCAGTCATGCAGATGCAGGAGCGGAAAAACACCGGGTTTACGTCTGCTGCAGAGTACAGCAGACCATTGAATACTGAATAAGAAAAAGAAAAAAAATTAGTCGAGCGGGATTGCTTCTAAGGTGGATGCAATTTCCCAGACCTTTGTTCTTGCGTGCATTGGCATATTGGAGTCACTGCTGACCTCGTCAATCTTTGAGAGGGCAGTTGCCGCGCGAAGGCTTAAGGACTTCTTTTCGTCAAGTAAAATCTTGAGGGTCTCGTCTGCTGCGCGTCTGATGTTGCGCGGGATGGTCGGGTCCTCATTCATCATCTGCAGCATCATAACACACTGCTTAATCATATCTTCCGGGTTTGCCATATTTATTTCCTCCCCAATAGTGTAGACATGTTGAACCTATAATGCAATAAAGACTCCCCTCCGTCTCGCCCAAAATATATACTCAGAGAACAAACAAATACTCAGTAATATAGAAAAATACTATGACCCGAAATCCTGATGACATTATGGCAGAGCATCTCTTAACCGGGGGGAAGATGCTCTCGGAGGCCTGCTCCAAATGCGGCGCTCCGTTATTCGAAATACATGGGGTAAAGCAGTGCGTTGTCTGCGCAGAGGAAGCAAAGGAAGCAAAAGCAGCAGCAGTGCCGGAAGTTCCGGCAAAGGTGACTGCTCCTGCCGCATCCGCTGATGATGTCCGTGTAATCATGCCGGCCTATGCAAAAGAGGAGCGTCTTGCGGCAACTCCGCTTGGCGAGGAGATTGATGTGCTCATCTCCGAGTTCATTGAGCGCGCCCGCGGTGAGCCGGATGCATCCCGCTGCTTAACCTATATGGAGTGCATCAGAACTGCCGCCGAAGCAAAAACCATGCTTGTGAGACTTCGATGAACGTCATTGGAATCGTCGGCTATCCGGCAAGCGGTAAAGGCGAGTTCTCTAAAATTGCCGCAGAACACGGCATCCCGGTTGTTGTTATGGGTGACATCATCCGAAACCGCACGAAAGCACAGGGTCTGGAGCTGACGGATGAAAATGTCGGCGCTACTGCCCGGGCTCTGCGTGCCGAGCTCGGCATGGATGCCGTAGCTATCCTTACCGCTGAGGAGGTCACGGCACTGAATGCAGAAACTGCCGTCATCGACGGTATCCGCGGAGATGCCGAGGTTGCCTACTTCCGCTCTGTCTTTGAGAGCTTCACGCTCATCTTCATCAAAGCAGACTTTGCAATCCGCTTAGAGCGCATGCAGGGAAGAGGCAGAACCGATGACTCGGTAACCGAAGAAGCTCTCTTAGCACGCGACACCCGCGAAGAGTCCTTTGGTCTTGCCCGCGCTGTTGCTGCCGCTGATATCATGCTGGTCAATGAAACCGACCGCGCATCCTTTGAGGACGCAATAGAGAACACTATCAGGAGTCTTGCATGAAATTCTACTTCGCTTCATCCTCCAAGGTATGGGAAGATCCGGCCTGGGTATCCGGTATCGCTGACGCCGGCTTTGACGGCTGGGAGATCTCTGCTGACGGAAACTATCGCCTCGACAATGAAGCAACCTTTGCTGCCGTGCGCCGTACCATGGAAGAGAGCGGGCTTCCGGTCTCGGTGCATGCGCCGTTCAGCGACTTAAACCCGGCATCCATCAACCTGCCGATCTGGGAGGAGACGGTAAATCAGCTTGAAGTAACCATCGCCCGTGCCGCAGAAATCGCAGACATGGTTGTCATCCATCCGGGATATCTTTCCCCGGTCAGCCGGTATGACTCGGCGCTTGCCTGGCAGAATCATAAGAGGGCCTGCGTCCGTCTCGGCGAAGCAGCAGAGGCAGCCGGTGTCCGGGCGTGTCTTGAGAACATGCCGAACTTAGATGACTTCTTCTGCCGCGACCCGTACGAGCAGGACGGTCTGGTGGAGGGAACCGGCATGGGCACGGTCTTTGATGTAGGGCACGCAAACACCAACGGAAACCTGAATGACTTCTGCAAAGTCATTCTGCCGAATGCCTCCCACATCCACATTCATGACAACAACGGCGTGCGCGACGAGCACCTGCCGCTTGGGGAAGGCAGTATCACCTGGGACAAAATCATGCCGAAAATCGTAAAGGAGTACAAAGGAGAGATTATCGTGGTAGAAGGAAGAAACCCGGAAGAAGGAAAGAAGAGTCTTGAGTTCCTGAAGAGGTGGTTCTAAATGGCAGGAGAGACGCTCTTTGTGCATTTCCTCGGAACTGCCGGTGCGCTTCCGACGCCGAACAGAAATCCGTCCTGTGTTATGGTCCGCCGCGGATCGGA
>JAFZFW010000038.1 GCA_017555685.1 Methanocorpusculum sp. | reverse complement strand
TCATGAGAAGTTTAATCGAACCAAGCATCAGGAAGCTGATGGAGGTTAAATCACGCTTTCCAAGAACTGCAAGAAGAGTGCCGATTAACAGGAGCAGAACACTGAGGATGATGTCTGCAGTCTGTGCTGTCTGGGAAAAACCTGCAGTTCCTTTGCCTAATAATTGTACTGCTACAATTAAAGATGACAGAACAAAAACAAAGAAGCCTGCGGCGGACAGGTAGTTCCGCATTTCATTTTTTGCTGTTTCATTCATAAATGAACTCCAAGTAAGACAAGAAAGGATTTGTTGAAATCCTACTGTAAGAGGATGTAAAGGGGAAACAGAGAGATTACGAAATTTGTTTGATTTTGCAGAAATTCAGGGCAGTTTATCTGCTGATGGTTGATGGAATACAAATTCGTCTTTCACTCCTTCAAAAATAGGATGGAAATCCATTTTTTAGAGGAGAGAAAAGGCGTACGGAAAATCCGCATTTCACTCTACAAACAAAGATAATGGAAGATTTTATCATAGATGAAATCTCATATCCTATTACAGTAGGATTTAATCTCTGCGTTTTTGAGCGTGAATCGTCTTTTCGTGCAGGAAATGTACTCATGAAAAGCTATGCGTGATGTTCACAAAAATACCCGGCTGCGTGAATAAGTAATCCTTATCTTCTCCGACCGCAAAGAGAGAATTAATGATTCATATTATCCCGAAACCGACCGACACTCCCGACGATAACTCTACCGGGATGGTCATGGATGCACTTCGCAAGATGGGTGTCCCCTTTGAGGTTTTAGACCTTGCCTCTGTTGATCCGTTCAACCTGCCTGTCTCCGGTGAGACCATCTGGGCATGCGGCATTAAACAGGATGGTGTACAGTTCGAGCTGTTAAAAGCGCTCGAAATGGAAAACCGTGTCATTAACTCAACGGAAGCTATTGCTACCTGTGCAAGTAAGGTAACAACTACAGCAAAGATGTTCCACATCGGCGCACCAAGCCCTGCAACCTGTTTTACCAACGACAAGGCAGTTGTCCAGAGATTCCTTGATGAACACGGAGGCCGCGCGGTCTACAAACCTGTCTACGGATTTGACGGAAACGGCATCTACATGTTCCACTCCGCAGATGAGATTAAGGAAGAGCCTCCGTACTATGTGCAGGAGTATGTGAAAAACGACCGCGACTTTAGAATCTTCGTCATCGGAAACAAAGCAGTCGGTGCAATTCAGCGTGTCTCTGATCACTTAACCCATAACATCCACCAGGGCGGAACCGGATGTGCTGTAGAGATTCCAAAAGAGATGGCAGAAGCTGCAGAGGCTGCCGCACGCGCTGTCAACATTGATTACTGCGGTGTTGATCTTCTGCCGCTTGAAGACGGCGGATACACGTGTCTGGAAGTCAACGGTACGCCAAACTGGCACTGTATGACTGCCCCAATCCCGCGGCTCTTAGCAGAGTACTTAGTCGAGCAGGATAAGTTATCCCGCAGATAATTCAGAGGGCAAGAGGTGCGGCAGAGACTGTGTGTCCTTCTGCAGTCAGTACCTCTTCTGCCTTTTCCCAATTCTCTTTTTTCACCAGAATGTAGTCCGTATTGTACGTAGAGACCGCAAAGATACTCACTCCTGCTTCGGCAAGACAGCGGGAGATGTCTGCAAGGATTCCGACAAGCGAGAACTCAAGATTGCCGGCCACCCGGAATGCTGTCCATCCGTCCTCACGGTTTATTGTATTGTCCGGAACGGATTCTGTTCTGCAGACTGCGGAAAACTCACTGTCGGTTTTTGCGAGGAACAGAAACTCATCGTCCGGATTGATGCCGGTAAAATTCCGAACCTGACAGATTGAAAACTCCCCGCCGAGTACTTCCAGATGCATGAGGTTTTGTTTGTGTTTTGGACATATGGGTGTTTTGGTGATTCTCAACCACAAAGTTGTTTAATGTCTGATATCTTATAAGAATGGAAATATGCAGAGAACAAAACTTTCCGACCGCTCCCTCCCGGAATACACGAAAGGGGAAGAGATTTTCAATATGGTGTCTCACATCGCCGGCGCTGCCCTCGGTGTTGCTGCTCTTGTTCTCTGTGTCGTCTTTTCTGCACTCAGCGGTTCTCCGTGGGCTGTTGTCAGCAGCTCTATCTACGGAGCATCGTTAGTCCTGCTCTATACCATATCCAGTATCTATCACGGCCTGCGCCCGTCAACCGGGAAAAAGGTCTTTCAGGTTCTGGATCACTGTACAATCTACTTCCTTATCGCCGGCTCATACATGCCGATTGTTCTCTGCGCAATCCGTGAAATATCGCCGGTTCGTGCATGGGTTCTCTTTGGTATCATCTGGGGACTGGTTGCTCTTGCAACAACACTTACTGCCATTGATTTGAAAAAATACTCGAAGTTTTCGATGGGATGTTATATCGGAATCGGCTGGAGTATCATCCTTGCAGTCGACATCTTCCTCATGGCAGTTCCGCTTCCGGGTATTCTGCTGCTTCTCTTCGGCGGTATCGCCTATACGTTAGGAGCAGTTATCTACGGCATTGGAAAGAAGACCAAAAAGCGGTATGTACACAGTGTGTTCCACCTTTTTGTCATCCTCGGAAGCGTCCTGCAGTTCTTCTCAATATTCCTCTATGTAATCTGAATATTACTGAAAGTAATCTACATATTACAAGAAAACCCACATATATGGAATGAAAGCCTGCATTATGTGTGGGGGAGAGGGAACACGCCTTCGTCCGCTTACGTTTGAACGTCCAAAACCGTGCATCCCGGTGGCAAACAAGCCGTCGATTGTACACTTAGTAACGCATCTTGCAAACCTTGGTTTTACGGATATTGTCATAACCATTGGATACTTAGGCGATGATATCCAGAATGCCTTAGGCGATGGTTCACTCTACGGAGCAAATATCACCTATGTCTCCGAAGAGGTCAAACTCGGCACTGCCGGAAGCGTCAAAAACGCTCAGAACTATCTTGACGATGCTCCGTTCTTAGTTGTCGGCGGAGACCACATGACGGACTTAAATGTCCTCGAGTTCTACCGTGCACACATGAGCAGCTCGGCTGTTACCTCAATCGGATTAATCAGCATTGAAGATCCGCGTGAGTTTGGTATCGCAGAGATTGATGCAAACCTGCGTATCAGAAGATTCCGGGAGAAACCAGCTCCGGGAGAGATTTTCTCCAACCTTGCAAGCACCGGAATCTATGTTTGTGATCCGATGATTTTCGACTACATCCCTGAAAACACCAAGTTCGACTTTGCCAAAGATCTTTTCCCGCTTTTAATGGAGCACGGATATCAGATTAACGGCTGGCTTGCCCGCGGAAACTGGACTGATGTCGGAAATCCGGCAATGCTTCGGGCAGCAGAAAAGTGGAAACTCCAGGCAAATGCATCTACCAGCGTTGCAGGCTCATTAAACGTAAAAGATGCACACATCGCAGGCCCGGTCACCTTTGGAGACAGCATCACTCTTGGTGCAGGTTCCCGTGTTGTAGGGCCGGTCCTTGTTGGAAACGGGGTTACCATCGGTGAAAACGTCATCATCGGCCCGTACACCAGCATTGGTGACAACTGTGTCATCAAGAGCGGGGCAAAAATCTTCTCCTCCTCAATATACTCCGGAGTTATCATTGGTAAGGAAACTACTGTTTCCGGCAGTATTATTGACATCAACACCACCATTGGAGATGACTGCTCCATTGAACACAACACGGTTGTTGGTCCGCGCTGTGTTCTGCGTTCCGGTATCACCATTCATTCCGGTGTCCGTATCTGGCCGGATGTAATCGTTGAAGAGGGCGCTGCAGTCAAAGAAAATCTCTTAAACGATCGGTATGATACCAGGGCGGACGGATCCTGAGCATGGCTGAGAGGCATTTATTCTCAAACAGGATGGGTTTCATTCTGGCAACAGCCGGAGCTGCTGTCGGTCTTGGTAATATCTGGCGTTTCCCGTATCTTGCCGCAGAGTATGGAGGAGGAATCTTTCTCTTAATCTATCTGCTTTTAGTGGTCACGCTTGGATTTACGATTATGATTACTGAGATTGCCATCGGTAGAAGTACCGGTTCCGGTGTTCTTGGTGCATTTGCAAAAATCAGCCGCAAATGGCGGTTCATCGGGTATCTTTCCTTACTGGTTCCGTGTATTATCCTGCCGTATTATTCTGTAATCGGCGGCTGGGTCATGAAGTACGGCTTTGAATTTATTACCGGCAGCGGAGCATTTATTGCATCAAATGCCGGAAAATTCTTTGCCGGATTTACCGGCAGTGTTGCCGAGCCGATTTTCTGGTCCATCATATTCATCCTGATTACCGCAGTCATTATGCTCTTTGGCGTGAAGGGAGGAATTGAGCGGACGAGCCGTGTTTTAATGCCGGTTTTAATCATCATGCTCATCGGCCTTGCCATCTACTGTATCTGTATGCCCGGCGGTCTTGATGGTCTCTGGTACTACCTCTATCCGGACTTCTCGAAGTTCTCCTTTGAGGCAGTCGTTGCCGCTATGGGACAGCTGTTCTACTCCTTAACGCTTGGATTCGGTGTGATGATTACGTATGGTTCCTACCTGGCAAAGAAGGAGAATCTGGAAAGGTCTGTGCACATTATCGAGATCTTCGACACTGGTGTTGCTCTCCTTGCCGGTCTGTTAATCGTCCCGGCAGCCTTCGTCTTCTCCGGCGGTTCTCCGGAATCTCTTGGTGCAGGCCCGGGTCTGATGTTTGAGGCGCTTCCGCAGGTCTTTGAGACACTTCCGGGAGGAGATATTGTCGGCTCTCTGTTCTTCATCTGTGTGTTCTTTGCAGCACTGACTTCAGCTATCTGTATGTATGAGGTTCCGGTCGCAGCAATTATGGAGAAGTTCCATGTAAACCGGCCGGTCGCAGTAGGGGCAGTTACTGCTTTTACGATTCTTGTTGCCGTCTTCGTCTGTCTCGGATACAACGTTCTCGACTTCATTGTCCTTGCCGGCTACAACATCTTTGGTATCCTTGACTTCTTCGCCAACAGCATCCTGCTGCCGGTTGTGGTACTGCTTACCTGTCTGTTAATCGGCTGGATTGTGAAACCGAAGATCGTCATCGATGAGATTGAAGACGGAGGCCACGTCTTTAAGATGAAGAGGCTTTACCTCGTCATCTTAAAGTTCCTTGCACCGGTTGCTATCACCTTGATTATGCTTTCCAACTTTATCTGAGATGACAAACCGCGGCAGTTTTACCAATAAAATGGGCTTTGTCCTGGCAACCGCCGGGGCTGCAGTTGGTCTCGGCAATATATGGCGTTTTCCATATCTTGTCGCAGAAAATGGCGGAGGACTGTTCCTCCTCATCTATCTGCTTCTGGTCTTTACGATTGGAATAATTCTCATCATCACGGAAAGTGCGGTTGGAAGACGTGCCGGAGCAGGTGTGCTTCTGGCATTTACGAAGGTTAGTAAGCGCTGGACATTCCTTGGATATCTTTCTTTCTTCATTCCACTGTTGATTTTCTCCTTCTATGCAGTAGTCGGCGGATGGGTTCTGCACTATGGTCTGCAGTTCCTTCTTGGAAACGGTGAAGTACTTGCGGAAGCAGGATACTTCTCCCTCTATGCCGCTGAACCTCTCCTTCCGGCGTTCTGGTCGGTTGTTTTCCTGCTCCTGACTGCGGGTATTGTTATCCGCGGTGTGCAGAAAGGTGTTGAGAAGACCTGCCGGTTTGTGATGCCTGCGCTTCTGGTGATGCTCGTGGTTCTTGCCGGTTACTGTATCAGTATGCCGGGAGGTCTTGACGGAGTTGCCTACTTCTTCTATCCGGACATCTCCGAGTTCAGCTCTGAGCTTCTGATTGCCGCACTCGGTCAGGTGTTTTTCTCACTGACGATTGGTGC
>JAFZFW010000037.1 GCA_017555685.1 Methanocorpusculum sp. | reverse complement strand
CGCACAAAACAACATCGCCAAAACCCATCAAAAATTGCGCATAATACATATTATGCGCAATCATTATATCTTCAGACACCAAATCACATAGTAGAGAGATGGCAAAGATACGACGAACCTTCAACGCCTGGATACCTCGCTACATCAGCAGCCTCCAGACGAAGAACTATTCTGAAAACACCATTGAGGCATACACCCGGGTGCTCAAACTTTTCGCACAGTATCAGACATACTTAACCGAACATGACGGCGAGCTTCCGGAAACGACTGCCGAGTTTCGCGAGTACGGAATGTCTGCAGAGATTGATGTCTCCGCCTACGAAATCGTCGACTTCTTTACCTTAATCAGAAACGAACGCCACCTCTCTGCTGCAAGTATTCACCAGTACGACTCTGCCCTCTCTTCCTTCTACCGGTACTTAATCGTCCAGGATCTGCTGGAAGCAAATCCGATGGACAAAGTCGACCGGCCGAAAATCAAGGACCGTGAGCTCAAATACCTCCGGCACAAAGAGGTCATGGAGTTTATTGCATCCCTGGAAAATCCGCGGGATGCACTGCTTGTCAGAACCATTTATGCGACCGGAATGCGTGTCTCAGAAGTCTGCACAATGAACGCGGAACACATCGATTTCGAGGAAGGAACGATTCGCGTTCGCGGAAAAGGCGGGAAAATCCGCATGGTTTTCTGCGATGCCGATACACTTTCGGGGATTAAGGAGTTCCTTGACGGGCGGACAAACGGCAGTGTGTTCGAAGGAAGAAACGGAGCAGCCCTTTCCCCGAGAACCGTACAGCATATCTTCAGTCTCTACGCTCCGCCGGGAATTACTCCGCATAAGATTCGTCACAGCTATGCCAGTGAACTCTACCGTAGATCACACAACATCCGTGTCGTACAGGAAAACCTCGGACACACCTCCATCAAGACAACTGAAATCTATGTCCACACCGACCTTGATGAACGCAGAAGAGCATACGAACAGTACTTCCCGCTTGCAGCAGGTGAGTGAACAGTACCGGAAAGCATCACCCGCAAGAACTATAAACCATATGATGCTATATTATAACTAACACAGGATATCATGGAAGAAGAACACCGGAATACCACTGAACAGCTCTTCGAAGAGCCGCCGAAGCTTGCGTACTATAATGAAGCCGAACGCCAGGAAGAGATCAACAAATATCAGAAATTCAAAAAGGTTGACGGCGCTGCCTACCGCAAAGTAAACCTCTTCCTGAGAAAACGCACCTACATCACTGCCCGCGAATGGGCAATCGCCCGCCTTTGTGCAGACTTCAAGACGCCGTACGGAGCAGAGATGACCTTCATCGGACAGCACCTGCCGGAGCTGTGCCCGTTCATGGAAGAGCCGTACAGTCCGCAGGCGGTAAACCAGGCACGCAGTTCGTTCAAGCGCAAGGTCAAGAAATCTGCAGCAACCTTCTTCTACGGTGCGATGTGCGGATTCTTTACGCTCGATGAACTCGATGATATCCTCTTTGAAGCAAACGAAGTCGCAAAGTTCTTCCTCGAAATCGAAGGCACCACAGTAGAGATTGATGACGAGATTGAGATTGAGGATAAGATCAGCGAGATTATGAAGAAACTCGGCGACTCCGCAAACCAGATGTTAAACAGCCGGCGAAACACTGCCGCGGATGAAGACGAAGAAGACGATGAGGAAGAGTGAATACGAAAGAATAACTGGCATTCATTCCCCTTCCATTTATACGTTTTGAAAACCAATACATATCCACTATGTGCTTGGATAATGAGGTGAATCTGGATGACCCTGGTCATAGGGATAAACGCCTTCAGAGAAAAGCACCGGGAGTTCTTAACCGGATTCTGGACTCTCTTAATTAGCGTAAGCTTATCTTTTATTGCCGGAATTTATCTTGGCTCGGTAAACGAGGTTCTTCTGTTAATTCCGGGACTGATGGTTCTGGTCACACCTTCGATTAATATGCGGGGAGCGATTGCCGGAATTTTAACCTCGCGTCTTTCGTCTTCCATGCACCTTGGAGCATTCGAGGTGGACTTTAAGCGTCACTCGGAGCTGGGAGACAATCTGCGGGCATCGCTGATTTTAACGGTCATTATTTCCGCAGCGCTTGCGGTGTTTGGAAAGATTATCTGTATTCTGACCGGAACGGAGGTTATCGGTATCGCTGAGATGATTATTATCTCGGTTATCTCCGGAACGCTTGCAGGCATTCTGGTAACGGTGGTCGGTGTGCTAGTGAGTATTATCTGCTACCGCCGGTTCTGGGATCTGGATATGGTAGGAGCTCCGGCGGTGACGACGATCGGCGATATTGTAACGCTTCCCTTCCTTGTTGTGACGGCATTAATTGTGATGGATCTGCCGTTTGTCGGAAAAGCGGCTCTGGGTGCGGCGGTTCTTCTGATGCTTCTCTGGGCAGCCGTTTCTTTTGCCCGCGGAACACGTACGATGCTGGATGTGTTACGCGAAGGTCTGCCGCTTTTGCTTCCGCTGTCGCTCCTGGGAATCACGGCAGGTGTTCTCTATACCAGTCAGCTTGAGTCACTGATTGCCGCGGCTGCTGTTCTGATTCTGATGTCCCCGTTCATGAACGGATGCGGATCTATCGGCGGAATTCTTACTTCCCGTATCGGAACCGAGATGCACATGGGTATGATTGACCCGGTGTTTTTCCCGCAGAAGACGGTCTTAAAGCACTTCGGCGAGAACTATATCTATTCGATTATTTTCCTGCCGCTAATGGGAATGATTGCGCATTTCGCAGCACTGCTGTTAGGCATCACTACGCCTGGTCTGATACTGATGGTCCTGCTGTCCCTCTTTGCAGGCCTTCTGGTGGTGACAGCGATGAATCTTCTGGGATACTATACGGCAGTTCTGACGTACCGGAAAGGATTCGATCCGGATAACTTCGGTGTGCCGGTGGTTACCAGTTCAATTGATTTAATCGGCGCAACCTGCCTTCTTGCCGTGATGATGATTTTGTTATAAAAAAAAGTTAGACCATACATTCAGGCTCGGCCTGCATGTATTCTCTGGCAACGGTTGTTGCATAGTGTCCCGGCGGGAGCGTGAAGGATAAGGCAACATCGGTTCCGGTGACTTCTGCGGTAACGTCTGCCTCAAGCGAGATTCTGCGGTGGAATCCGTCATAGTTTGTTTTCACAAAGGCGGCGGCGGTATCAAAGTCCTGCATGGAGATGCCGTCTTTTTCCATTAAAGAAAACATTGCCTCTTCCAGCGGGCCGGCGGCGACCGGCAGCGTCTTTCCGGGCATCCATCCCACAACAAAGCATCTGCCGCGTTTCATGTGCTGGCGTGCAGTCGGCAGGTTCTTGTCAGTTACGCGGTCGACGCGGCCGTTGGAAAAGATCAGGTGCTCTCCGATACGCGGCTCGTTTAAGGCTGTTCCCTCTTCACAGCGGGCGGAAACTGCCATGTTAAAGAGCCAGGACTGGTAGGCGGAGACGAACATGGAAAGCAGCTTCGGCGGAAGTGCCTGCAGGGCTGCGCCGAAATCCTCCTTCTGTTTCATGAGCGAATCAAGCATGATTCTCTCATAGGAAAGGTGAACCGGTAAGTCGTGCAGTGCTTCTTTTGCGTCCCCGGTCTCGCGGAAGCGGGCGCGGGCTTTCTTGATTTCGTCCGACTCGTACGGGAACGCATCACCGACATACAGGTCTACTGCCTCTTTGTACTCTCCGCGGAGGATGTGGTATCCCATTTTGTGGGTGATGGGTTTTAATGCGCCGAAGCGCTGTAATCCGAAGTAGTTCGGGATACCGGTTTTGACAGCGGCCGTGATTTCCGCGGTACGCTCTGCAAGGTTTTCCTCCCCGCATCCGCGAAGGGTCAGGCGGAAAGAGTTTCCTTCGAGGTTTCCAAGACCAAGCGAGAACTGATGAGTGGCGACCGGAGTGATGGTGATGTCCTTAATCGCGAGAGCCTCAATCTGTTCTCTGGAAACATCATAGAGCGAAATATACTGGGTGGTTACGGCATTTCTGTCCTTGGTTCCTGCCCAGCCGAAGCGTTTCGGGCTGATGTGCAGGCGGTTGGTAATCTCGCGGACAGCGTGCTGGTGTTCCCAGGACTTCTTGGTTAAGCGGCAGATGGTGTACGGTCCGGTGTTGGTAAAGGAGATCGGCAGTTCCTCGACGATGAAGTCTTCGGGAACGGTTCTGAGTTTTCCCCCGATTCCGGCGCAGTCTGCGGCATAGTAGCTGATTCCAAGCGCGGTTTCTCTGTCGTATGGTGATTTTCTCATGATTAGAGGAGTTTTAAGTCTGCAGTGATTTTATCCATGATGTCGCGTTTTGCAGGACCGATGCCAAGCGCAGTTACCGACCCTGCCGGAATTTCGGTCATGCCTGCATCGATAATTAATGAGCAGGGAACGCCTAAGAGTTCAGCCTGGGCTTTTAACATGTAGAGTGTTCTCTCATCCGGTGCTTTGAGTGCGACTTTTTTCTGTCCTTCCCGCATCCATTCCTTCTTGTCTGCAAGAGAGGTCTTCTCAAACGCACCGATTGAGGCATGAGCTGCCTGAGCACACATCTTGCCGCAGCTCATCTTTAAGTCAGTTCTGAGGATAATACACTGTTTGTATTTGAATATCTCTTCGCCGCCGTGCATATGCGGTACTATATTGGCGGGCTTTGAAGATAAAAGGAGAGGAAGATACGAGACAATCCTGCAGAAGACCGCGTGCGGGAGAGTTGATATCTGAGAACATCCCACATAGTAGTAATGACTGAGATTGTTTTTCTCACTGATATTCATGGAAATACTGATGCCGCACTCGCTGTCTTTGAACGCGAAGAGCCGGATCTGGTTCTCATCGGCGGAGATGTCACGGATTTAGGGCAGAGCCTGGACGGCGTTATTCCTTTCCTCGATGAAATCCCAGCACCGGTTTTCGTTATCCCCGGAAACTGTGACAAGCGGGAAATTCTGCCAGTCTTTGAAGCATCAGCCGCAGTCTCTATCCATCAGAAGACCTTTGATATGGGCAACATAACCGTTGCCGGCCTCGGTGGTTCCAACCCGTCTCCCTTTGGCACCCCATTCGAGCACCAGGAAGACGAAATCGAAGAGATGCTCAAAGGCATGCTTTCCGAGATGAAAAAGAACCGCTGGAACATCTTAGTAACCCACGCCCCTCCATACGGAGCATTAGATGAAGTAGCACCTGATGTACATGTCGGATGCCACGCTGCAGCAGCTGTTATCCGCGAGTTTGACCTCGTCTGCTGCGGACACATTCACGAACAGAAAGGTGTGTTTGAATTAAACGGCAGAACCTGTGTAAACCCAGGACCGGCAAAAGAGGGTAATTATGCAGTAATTACTCTTGACGATGAAAACGAACCGGAAATCGTTCTGAAAAATATCCGTGACGAGGAGTAATCCTCGCTCTTTTTTATGCAATAATATTGCCGATACTCGAAAATCCGTCTCCGCGGCTCTCCGCACAGCCGACCGCGGAAGCTTTCTGATAGTCAACCTCCTTTACCGCACGCTCCCGCAGACAAAACGCCAGGGCAGGCGAACGCTCCTGTACCCCGCCGATTACAAAATACCTGGAGTGCACACAAAACCGGCAGTTCTCCGTACTGCGAAGACGCCCGTCGGTACAGGTAACCTTCCCGCCGGAAACAGCCAGCTCATTCACCGTCATAGAACAAAACCTCATAGCCTGCAGACAGCAGAACAGACGCAATATACTCCTGCGTCGGATCGTCTGCGGCCGTAACCTTTTCCCGCCAGAGTTCCAGCAATGCTTCATCCTTTGATTCCAGAGACACTCTGCCTTTTACTTTTCCGACTTCTACGCCGTCTTTAGAAATCCGGGCAGAACAGCAGTGGTACGAACTGCAGATCAAAAGCCGGTACGGATGAATCGTACACACATACTTCCCGGTCGGAAGACGCCGGACAAAGAAACAGGCAGACGGATGTTTTTCCTGCACCGAGTGGTCAGTATCGAAAATCTCGCGGTACTCAGGCGTAATCAGCGCCTGACGCATCTCTTTTACCACGTCATTCTTCACCACAAAACCATATTTTGAAAGCTGACGCTCCATCTTTACGATAGAACCAATCCCAAGACAGCACTTTCCGCACTGGATGCATTCAAAGCTTCCTGCCATAGGGATTAATTTCCGTCTTGGAGATATTTATGTGTTCTGAACACCGCACGGGAAAACCTATTAGTCATCTGAGAGCAAATAGAAAAATAAGGCATGAGTGAAGTTCATATTTTAAACCACCCGCTGATTCTGCACAAACTCAGTCTGATGCGGGAAAAAAACACCAACACCAAAAGCTTCCGTGAACTCTTAACCGAGATATCCATGCTCATGGGATACGAGGTCACCAGAGACTTTCCGACAAAAACAATCCGCATCGAAACACCCATCCGTGAGATGGAAGCTCCGATTCTGGCAGTCGAAGACATTGTCATCGTCCCCATTCTTCGCGCAGGTCTTGGAATGACTGACGGTCTCCTGCAGCTGATGCCGGCAGCAAAAGTAGGTCACATTGGTCTCTACCGTGATGAAACAACCCACACCCCGGTTGAATACTATTGCAAACTCCCAAAAGAGTCGGTTGATTCCGAGGTCATCGTTGTTGACCCAATGCTTGCAACCGGCGGAAGTGCAGTAGCAGCACTTGACTTCTTAAAACAGCGCGGATGTAAAAGTATCCGCTTCATGTGCTTAGTCGCTGCACCGGAAGGAATCAAAGTCCTGCAGGACGCACACCCGGATGTTGACATCTTTGTCGCAGCAGTTGACGAGTGTCTGAACGAAAACTGCTACATCGTCCCGGGACTGGGAGACGCCGGAGACAGAATCTTCGGTACAAAATAGACGCAGAGTATTAACGGGCATGCGCCGAAGGCTTAGCCGGAAAGGAAAAATTGAGACCCAGAGTATAAATAGCTTCGAGCGCCCGGGAATCCCGCGACGATTAACGGGCATGCGCCAAAGGCTTAGCCCGAAAGGGAAAATTGAGACCCAGAGTATAAATAGCTTCGGGTCCAATATACCTTTATATGGTGCGTGAATCCTCCAAACTTAAGGAGG
>JAFZFW010000036.1 GCA_017555685.1 Methanocorpusculum sp. | reverse complement strand
TTCAGATGAGCTGAGGGAGTACGGAGAGTATGTTTTCAGAATTGTCTCGTCTGACCGGTATCTGGGAATCGGTCTGGGTAAAATCGTCGGCGGAAATGATGGATTTGAGAAGGTGATGGTTATCCATACCGATGACAGTTACGGAATAGGACTTGCCGAGCTGTTTGTTGAGGAACTTGAATCCTACCATAAAGAGCCGGCGGCGGTCATCACGATTCCGCTTGAGGACTATGAAACGGAGTTTGATATGGCTGAGGCGGTTTCTCTGATGCAGGAGATTCGCCCGGATGCAGTGTTTGCCGTGACGCCGAACTCTGCAAGCTTTGTAGAACTGCTGGAGATGACTGATGCTGTGGGACTGCATCCGCAGTGGATTGTAACCGACAACTCGGCAAGTTCAGAGGTCGCGCACGCGGGAGCGATTTCTGAGGGGGTGCTTGCGGCAGTCCCGTCAAAGAAGGGTTCGGATGTGAACTTCCCGATACGATATGAACAGAAGTTCGGCGCTCCGATGAAGATCCAGGACTCGATTTACGGCTATGATGCGATGATGATGGTCGCGCAGACGATTGGCAGTTACGGTTATGATGCAGAAAGTATCCGCGACGGTCTGCGGAAAATCCGCTATGTGGGTCTTTCCGGTGCAATTGTCTTTGATGAAGTCGGCGACCGCTATCCGGAGTATGATGTGATGGAAGTAAGAAACGGTGAATGGGTGTCGCTTCCATGGAATGAAGTCATGTCATTCGAGACCGAACATCACTAAACAACTTTTTTTTTCTCTGATTTTCAAACTGGTTCGATACAGTTTTGTGTGAGGAAAGCGAACCGTATTACTGTTTTACAGAAATACAAGAAAAAGAAAAAACAGTGGGCACGATGAGATTCGAACTCATGACCTCCCGGTTATCAGCCGGGCGCACCACCTAGCTATGCTACGCGCCCTGTTACCCTATAAGATATGTTGTTGATGTATTTATACTTTTTTAATCGTCGTGTTGCAGCATGCCGTATACTTAATCCCCTCATATCACCAATATATAGAGAATCATGGCAGAAGAGAGTTCCAAAAAATATCTCCTTGGAAATGACGCAATCGCTCATGCGTGCCTGGAATCGGGAATAGACTTCGTTTCGGGCTATCCTGGCACTCCGTCATCGGAAGTTATCGACAGACTTCGCACACAGAAAGACCCCTGGTACTATCTTGAATGGTCGGTAAACGAGAAAGTTGCCTTCGAAAACGCGCTTGCCGCAAGCTGGTGCGGTCTGCGCTCGATTGTAACGATGAAGCATGTCGGATTAAATGTCGCAGCCGATCCGTTAATGACCTCCTCGTCTACCGGAACCAAAGGAGGATTTGTTATCCTCTCCGCCGACGACCCGTACGCACACAGTTCCCAGAACGAGCAGGACTCCCGTATGTACGCCAAGTTCGCGCAGATTCCGTGTCTTGACCCGTCATCCGTTCAGGAAGCGCACGACTTCATCAAGTCCGCATGGGAACTGTCCGAAAAGTTTGCCCTTCCGGTTCTCTTCCGCCCGACAACCCGTATCTGCCACTCGAAAAGTGATGTAGAGCTTGGAGCTCAGATGCCGTCCGAGCGCAAAGGCTCCTTTGAGAAGAACCCGAAGCAGTATGTTGTTGTCCCTGCACATACCAGACCGCTGCATGTCGAGCTCACCAAAAAGCAGAGCGCAGTAGCAAAACACCTCGTAGAAGCCGGATACAACCGTGCAGAAATCCGCGGAAAGAAGGCTGTCATCGCCGGCGGTATCTCTGCCTCCTACGTCGAAGAGATTCTTCCGGAAGACATCTCCTTCATCAAGATCGGCGCATATCCGGTTGACCGCGAATGGCTTGCAGAGATTACTGCACAGCACGAAGAGATTCTCGTCGTTGAAGAACTGATGCCGATTATCGAGGAAGCTGTTCTCGCTGTCGCAAACGGCGTTGTCGTTCACGGAAAACTTGACGGCATTCTCCCGCACGAAGGAGAGTTCTCCACTGCCCTCGTTGCAAAGGCACTCGCAGCAGTCGGATTTGCAGAGAACAATTATCCGGAAGCACCAGTTCCGGCTGAAGTTCCGGCACGCCCGGCAATTCTCTGTCCGGGCTGTCTGCACCGTTCCGTCTTCTATGCAATGAAGAAGGTCTTCAAAGACGGTATCTTCCCGTCTGACATCGGCTGTTATACCTTAGGTCTTCAGCTCGGTGCAGTTGATACCACCATCTGTATGGGTGCATCCGTAACCGTCGGTTCCGGAATCGCCCACGCAATCGAAGGAGCAGAGGTTGTCTCGACTATTGGCGACTCGACCTTCCTCCACACCGGTGTCAACGGATTAATCAACGCTGTCTACAACAACGCAAACCAGACTGTTATCATCCTTGACAACAGAATCACTGCTATGACCGGCCACCAGCCGAACCCGAACACCGGTATGACTGCCTGCGGCGTCGAGTCCCCGAAGATTTCCTTAGAGGAGCTCGCCCGTGCATGCGGTGTCAAGTTTGTTGAAGCTGTTGACCCGTACGACTTAACCCATCTCTTAGCTGTCCTCAAAGAGGCAAAGGAGAAGGAAGGCGTCAAGGTCATCATCGCCAAACAGCCGTGCGTTATCATGAACAAGCGTCTCGGCATCAAGCGCTCCCGCTATGTTGTAGACAGTGACCGCTGTCTCAAGTGCGGAGCATGCATCAGATACGGATGTCCGGCTCTTGAAACCGATGAGAACGGTGCAGCACGCACTACGTCTCTTTGTACCGGATGCGGTGTCTGTGCAGACATCTGTCCTGCAGGTGCAATCCACAGAGGAGGTGCACGCTCATGAAGAAGAGTTATGATTGTTTAATTGTCGGAATCGGCGGTCAGGGTACGATTCTCGCATCCAACGTCTTAGGAGATGCCTGTGTCTTGGAAGGCCGCCACGTCAGAGGTGCTGAGACGCACGGAATGTCCCAGAGAGGAGGATCTGTCGAGACCCACATCAGGATCGACGGTAAGTTCGGCTCCTTAATCGCTCCGGGAACTGCTGACCTCTTAATCGCCTTCGATGTCTTAGAGGCTCTGCGCTACCGCCACTTCTTAAAGCCGGCAGGAACGATGATTGTCAACCGTGAGATGGTGGTTCCTACCTCTGTCTACTCCAACAAACTCCCGGTGCCGACCTTAGACGCAGTCGAAGCCGAGCTCAAAGCAGGCGGCCACAAGGTTGTCTTAATTGATGCGACAGCAATTGCCGCAGAAGCAGGAAGCCCGCTTGCTGCAAACATCGTCTTAATGGGTGCGGCATCCCACACTCTGCCGCTTGCAGTAAAGTCTCTTGCAGAAGCAGTTCGCAGAAACGTTCCGCCAAAGACTGTTGAGATTAACGAGAAGGCATTCAACCTCGGCCGCGAGGTTTCCTTCTAACTTTTTTAATGCCGCTTATCTATCTGAATAATGCCGCAACATCGTGGCCGAAACCGGAGAGCGTAAAAGCGGTTTTAGCTGAGTCTGTAGCACTTCCTGTCTTTGGTTCGGGAAGAACAACCGGTACTCAGGGCATTGACTACGTAAGTCTTGCCCGGGAAAAGGCGGCATCTCTGTTCGGTACAGATGCGGAAAAGATTGTGTTTACGCAAAATGCTACTGATTCTCTAAACATCATCATCAGCGGCTTTCTTGCAAAGAACACCGGCTGTCATGCGGTAGCTACCGCGCTTGACCACAATTCGGTTCTGCGCCCGCTCTTTGAGCACAGCCGTGCAGGACGCGTCAGGGCTGACATTGCAGACTTCGAAAACGGGCACGTCAGTCCGGATACTATTGCCGATCTCCTCCGTCCTGACACGAAGCTTGTTGTGATGAGCCACGCAAGCAATGTGTTGGGATCTTTGCAGGATGTGCGGGCTGTTTCCGAGATTCTTGCAGACAAAGGCATCTTCTTTGTCGTAGACGGAGCACAGACAGCCGGGCACTGCGAAGTTTCTGTGGATAAGATTGGCTGTGATGCGTTTGTCTTTACCGGACACAAAGCCCTCCTGGGCGTTGCCGGGACCGGCGGATTTTATCTCCGTGATGCGGACTCTGTTGCCCCGACACGGTTTGGCGGAACCGGTTCGCGCTCGTCTGAGCTGTATCAGCCGGATGAGATGCCGGATAAGTTTGAATGCGGTACGCAGAATGTCACGGGACTCGCAGCACTCGCCGAAGGAATCTCCTCTGTGCAAAGCCTTGGGGTTTCTGCGATTCATGCGCAGGCAAAGCAGCAGATCGGATACCTTGTCCGCCGTCTGCAGGAGGCGGAAAACATCCGTATCCACTACGAGACGCCGGAGGTTCCGGTTCTTTCGTTTAATATCGACGGGCTTTCCTGTGAGGATGTGGGTTTCATCCTCTCGCGGAAGTATGGAATTGTAACCCGGACTGGTCTGCACTGTGCCCCGCTTGTTCATGAAAAGATTGACGGCGGCACGGGAAGTGTGAGAATCAGTCTTTCCTGCTTTACGACTGATGAAGAATGCAGGACAGCGGCAGACGCTGTCCTGGAGATAGCAAAAAATGCGGCTTCAAGGATCAATTCAGCATAAGGCCTGCGCAGACGGGTCGTACATGAAGGAGTATCAGCTCGATGAACCGCTTTCAAAGGAGTTCTTCGAGTACCTGAAGTACTTCGGGCGCGTAACAGCCCTGGAGGAGATGGGAGACGGCTACTTCTCCTTCGAAAAACCGAACTGGTTTTCGATTAAAGGATTTGCCGGAGATCAGACCGTTGAGGTTCGGTTCAAGCGCGAGACGATGGAGATAACAACAGACTTTCTTTATCTGCTGTTCTCCTCGTTCAAAGAAGGCGTTGACCTGACTCCTCTGCGGGAGAAGGAGAAGTTCCGGCAGGCACGGATTGCGGAGCTGCTGAAATGACTGAAGGAATAGCGTGCGGGCTTCACTATTTTGAGGCAGGAGAAGGAGAGCCGCTTGTTCTTCTGCATGCACAAGGAACAGACAGTACGAGTTTTGCTTCTGTCATTCCGAAGCTTGCAAAACAGTATCATGTGTATGCGGCAGACTGCTTCGGGCATGGAAAGAGTCTGCATGATGCAGCGCGCTACACTCTAAAAGACTGTGCGGATGCAGTATCCGGTTTCATCCGCGAAGTTGTGGGGGGCAAAGCTGCTCTTCTCGGTCATTCATCAGGGGGTTTGATTGCAGCACAGGTTGCCGCGACCACGAATCTGTGCAGCCGGCTTATCCTGGAAGACCCGCCGTTCTTTTCCTCGGAAGGCGGGAGACGGTATATGACTTACAATTATGTTGACCTCTCATCTGTCTGTCATATGTTTCTTCAGCAGACGGAAGAGACGGATTTCGTACCGTATTATTTCCGGAATCAGTATGCATGGAACTTCTTCCCGGAAAAGTCGCGGGATAAGGTGAGGGAAAAACTGAGTGCCGCAGCAGGGAAATACCGGATGCGTCATCCGGAGAAAAATCTCAAAGTGCCGTTCTGGCCGAAGGCGGCGCTTGCCGGTTTTGTCGGGATGAACAGCTATGATCCGCGGTTTGGTGAAGCATTCTATACTGATTCATTCCACACCGGTGTCTCGCATGCAGAAATTCTGCGAAACATCACCTGCGAGACGGTGTTTCTGAAGGCGAAGTCCATGATCAGTGATGACGGAATTCTGATGGGGGCACTCTCTGATGAAGATCTGGCAGAGGTTGAGCGGCTTGTTCGGGACTGCTCTGTTATCCGATTCGACTGCGGACACGGGATTCATATCGAGAAAAAGAGGGAGTTTTTGCGGGCGGTTCTTTGGTAACTGCTGCTTGCGATGGCATCTCACCCGCGATACAGAGAAACTACCTCTCCAATCACAATAATCGCCGGAGCTTTGAATCCAACGCGCTCAGCTGTGTCTGCGAGTTCATCAAGCACGGTACACGTGACCCGCTGATTCTTTCTGAACCCGTTTTCAATGACTGCAACCTTTGTCTTTTCTGACATTCCATTGCCGATAAGTTTCTCCGCAATAACCGGGATGTTTTTTACTCCCATGTAGATAACAATCGTCCCCGGGGTACCGGCAAGCCATGCCCAGTCAATTGACGAGACCTCTTTTTTCGGGTCTTCATGTCCGGTGATAAATGTCACCGAGCTTGCGAAGTCGCGATGCGTTACCGGGATGCCGACCGATTCCGGCACCGCAATCCCGCTCGTAATTCCCGGCACTGCCTCTACCTCGATGCCGTACTTTCGAAGCGTTTCCATCTCTTCCCCGCCTCTGCCGAAGACAAACGGATCGCCTCCTTTGAGCCGGACAACCGTCTTTCCCTCACCGGCAAACTTTACCAGAAGCGCTTCGATGTCCTCCTGATTCATCGTGTGGCATCCGCCGTATTTTCCGACATCAATCTTCTCCGCAGATTCTGGAAGCGAGGAGATGATTTCTTCGCCCGGCAGCTGATCATAGAGGATAATATCTGCAGCATCGATTACCTCGCGGGCACGAAATGTCAGAAGGCCAAGTCCTCCGGGCCCGGAACCAACGAGGTATACTTTTCCCGTCATTTACCTTCCACCATCCGGCGTGCTTCAGCGATTAAATCAGCGGCTTCTTCTCTGAGGGCACAGCCGACTGCCCGTGCCTCTTCCAAAGAGGATATCTGTCCTTCGACCCGGCGTGCCCGTTTTCCGTCGGGAGAGAGAACCTCTGCAAGTAAGTGCCCTCTCTGACAGTAAATTCCCTGCGGAGTGAAGCATCCGCCGGCAATCTCTTCCATAACTGCCCGCTCTGCTGCGGTATCAAAGGCAGTCTGTGTATCATTCAGCGGGGTAAAAGCCTCGCGAAGCTCTGCAGTGTCACGGGAGACCACAGCGATTACCCCCTGATTCGGTGCCGGCACAAAGGCATCTGCCGGAAGCCGGAACCCATGTACATGAATTCCTAAGCGAACGAGTGCAGCTTCGGCCAGGACGATTGCATCATACTCACCGGCCTCGAGTTTTGCAAGGCGGGTGTCGATGTTGCCCCGGAGATTTGCAACATGCATCTCCGGATATTTATGGTAGTAACGCAGAAGCTGTGCCCGGCGGCGAAGCGAGGAGGTTCCAATCGTGAAAACCTCTTCAATCGGTTTTTCCACAGCCAGAAAATCAAACGGCGGGTCGCGTTTGAGAACTGCTGCAAGGGCAAGGCCTGCAGGACGTTCTGCCGGGATGTCTTTCATGCTGTGGACTGCCGCATCAATTCTTCCATCGATAATTGCGTTGTCCAGTTCGCGGACAAACAGCCCGTACCCTCCTGCTTCATGGAGAGGTTTGTCCGTCACCCGGTCTCCGCGGGTGGAGATTACCACAACCTCGGACTCGATGCCGTTTTCTGCAAGGCCTGCAACAACACGGTTTGTCTGGGCGAGAGCGAGTTTGCTGCCTCTTGTTCCAATCCGGATTACAGACATGCGTACACCTCACAGAGTTTGTCCACTGCTTCTGTATCATGCGCAAAGGAGAGGAAGTTTGTCTCAAACTGTGAAGGCGGCAGGAAAACTCCTGCGGCAAGCGCAGATTCCCAGAAGGTACGAAATGCCGAGGTGTTTGCTTCTTTTGCCTCGCGGTAATTCTTCGGCGCAGATGGTCTGAAGAAGTACTTGAACATCGACCCGCAGGAAACAAAGGAATCCGCAGCATCAGCTCGGATGCTTTCTCTGATGCGGGCAACAGCTGCTTCTGCCTCTGCATAGCAGTGCTTGTTTTCATGCAGATAAGACACGGCGGCAATTCCTGCAGCCATCGACAGCGGGTTTGCGTTGAACGTTCCGGCATTGTACACTGCACCTGCCGGGGATACCAGTTCCATAATCTCCCGGCGTGCACCGAATACGCCAAGCGGCAGACCTCCGCCGGCGATTTTTCCTAAGGTGGTAATATCCGGAGTGACGCCGAACCGTCCCTGTGCTCCGCTCAGACCTAACCGGTAACCAGTGATGACCTCATCAAAGATTAAGAGTACATCATGTGCCTGCGTGATTTCACGGACCGCTTCCAGATAGCCCTTCTCCGGAATGATTGGGCCGACATTCCCCATCACCGGCTCAACAATGAATGCGGCGATGTTGTCATTCTTCGAAAGCAGGTCTTCAAGTGCTTCGGCATCATTATAGGCAACCTGCCTTGTACATGCCGCAAACTCAGCAGGGACTCCTGCAGAGTCCGGCGTTCCATGCGT
Source organism: Methanocorpusculum sp. (assembly GCA_017555685.1). GTDB lineage: Archaea > Halobacteriota > Methanomicrobia > Methanomicrobiales > Methanocorpusculaceae > Methanocorpusculum. The sequence goes on along the minus strand of JAFZFW010000036.1, from coordinate 123 downwards.
CAGCGCTCCGCTTCCGGCAGCGATTAAGACAGCTTCGTGCGCTCCGTGGAATCCCCCTTCGGCTTTGACAATTTCCGTCTTCCCGGTAAACCCGCGGGCAAGCCGGAGCGCAGCCATTGTGGC
>JAFZFW010000035.1 GCA_017555685.1 Methanocorpusculum sp. | reverse complement strand
CTCTTTGGTGAGGATGATATATGCATAGGACTTGGCATCCCGCAGATCAATATTGTATTTCGGCTGGTGGCATTTGATTTACGTGTTTTCCAGGAGATAGGCCTCCTCATCTGTCGCGGTTACGATGTACTCATAGGAGGCTATGGTCTCAACCAGTTTCCGGGTCTTTGCATCATGATCCTTCTTCTGGAAATACGAGGAGACACGGCGCTTTAAGTCTTTGGCTTTTCCGACATAGATGATTGCTCCGCTCTCGTCTTTGTAGAGATAGCATCCCGGTGCATGCGGAACGTCAGAGATGTCAGGATGTGCCATTGTCAGAAATATTTCGCGGCTGAGATAATATAGATAGGTTAATGTTACCCGGAGGATAAGGATAGTAATATGGTAGTCCCGTGTTTATCCTGTTGTCATTTAGGTGACCACAAATATCTGAGAAATGAAGAGAACTGGGAATTTGAATACTTCCTGACCTGCAAAAAAGGAAAAGAACTGCCGTCTCCCATGCCGAAACAGGGATTTGAATGCGCAGAGTATGAAAATAAACTCGCCATCCTCCCGCGGACAAAAAGAAGTCAGTGTGCGATTGAAATCCGTCAGGGATAACAATCCTTTTTTTTCGATTCCAAAAAAGAAGAGGATTATTCCTTATCCTCAAACAGACTTAAACTGCGTTTTTTATACTCTGCTTCGGAGATGATTTTATTGTCGCGCAGGAAACGAAGAGCCTCTAAGGATTTGTCAACGGTTGCCTCATCGATTCCTTCCTTCGGCTGCAGTGTTACTGCTTCCGGATTTTTCTGCCGGCGGAAAATCATCACCGGCTCCGGAGATGACTCTGCAGGTACAGCAGAGACCGCGGGCTTGGAAGTGCTCTTTGCCCGCGGCTTTACCGACGGATTCGGCAGAACAGTTACCTTCTCGATAACCTCAATCTCTGTATCATGATTTGTGGTAACAGGCTCATCTGAACCCTTTGCCCGCGGCTTTACTGACGGGTTTGGCAGAACAGTTACCTTCTCGATAATCTCAACCTCACAATCCTGATTTACCGGAGCAGCAGAGACCTTCGGCTGCGGAACGATGAGTTTCGGGCGCGGGCCGCCGACATACACCTCAGAGTCGTCATCTTCCGGGGAGAACACCTCACGCTCCGGCAGAACCGGAGCTTTTGGTGCATTCTTCCAGGGGCTTCCGCGGGGAAGAATTTCTGCATCGCCGCCTCCTTCCCCATGCCACTGCTCGTTGCGTAAGTGAGCTCCCGAATCATAGATGATAACATCATTATCCAAAACCTCCGCCGGTTCTGGCGCTGCAGGTGCTGTTGACTCAATCATACGGGCAACTCTCTCCTCAACTGCAGAGGAATGCTCCATGGAAGAGGCTGCCTCATCTTCATCTACAGCCTCAAAGACTTCTTCTTCCTCACTTTCACCAGAGAACTGGAAAATTTCCTCCTCTTCTACGAGTGGTTTTCTGATAACAACTGCTTCATCCTCAAAGATGTCATCATCAGATGCAAGGATTGGATCGTTTTCATTTTCAGCGAGATAATACTCTTCAGAAAGCAGATTTTTGCGGCTCTGAATCGGCCAGCGGTTTCCGGTACGCAGTTCCATCCGTGAGGAGACAGTCAGCATAGCTCCGCGAACATCGTCGATGCTGTCCCGGATGTTTGGGAAAACAACCTTTCCGGTTCGTGTCGTAAGCGCCAGTGATGCAGAACCGGTTGTCGGGAACTTCGCATCAACCTGTACCAGATCCACATACTGCGCCTCAAAAACCTTGTAAACAGTCTCTGTCTCCGGATATGCCCAGAAGATTCTTGCATCGGAAAAGAGAAGAGGAATCAGAAACTTATCCTTCGTGCGGCCGAACAGAACAGACAAAACCTCCTCATCGCCAACCTCATCGAGAATCTCTACCGGGAGATCATACTGGAACAAAACTTCACGCCGCACGCTCAAACTCCTGTGCTTATAGATACGACGTCTGAGTAGTAAAAACTCACGACTAACAAAGAGTAAAAAAAGTATTGTGGCAGGGAATACCTGCCGATATTAGCGGGAATTGATACGCTGGTGACTTTACATCATGCCCGGCATTCCGCCCATTCCGCCGCCCATTGCTGCCATCTCTTCCGGAGACGGTCCAGCGGACTTTGCGGATGCAATGACGTCATCGATTCTGAGAATCATGACTGCTGCTTCTGCTGCGGATGCAATTGCCTGGGTCTTTACTCTCAGCGGCTCAACAACGCCTGCTGCCCACATGTCAACCGGCTTGCCTTCGAAGACATCAAGACCGAAGGTCTTCTGTCCCTTCTCGTGTGCTGCACGGAGGTCGACGAGTTTGTCAATCGGGTCGAGACCTGCGTTCTCTGCGAGGGTTCTCGGGATGACTTCAAGTGCGCCTGCGAATGCTTCGATTGCGAGCTGGATTCTTCCGCCCTGGGTTGCTGCGTACTCACGGAGTCTTAAGGAAAGCTCAACTTCCGGTGCTCCTCCGCCTGCGACAACCTTCTTGTCCTCAACGACACAGCCGACAACGCGGAGTGCGTCTTCGAGTGCTCTGCCAAGCTCGTCAACGACGTGCTCAGTTCCGCCCTTGATGATGATGGAGACTGCCTTCGGGTTCTTGCACTTCTCAACGAAGACCATTGCTTCGCCGGTTCCAACCTTGCGCTCTTCAACGAGACCTGCAACTCCAAGCTCGTCGCCGGAGATTGCATCGATGGAGGAGATGATGGATCCACCGGTTGCACGGGCGAGTTTCTCCATGTCAGACTTCTTAACACGGCGGATTGCAAAGATACCTGCCTTGGATAAGTAGTGCTGTGCGATGTCGTCGATACCCTTCTGACAGAAGAGGACGTTTGCACCGGAGTTGACGATCTTGTCAACGATGCCCTTAATCATGCGTTCTTCTTCATCGAGGAAGAGCTGGAGCTGGTCCGGAGAGGTGATGGAAATCTCTGCATCGACTTCAGTCTTCTTGTACTCAACTGCTGCGTTGAGGAGGAGAATCTTTGCGTCGGTTACGAGCTTTGGCATACCTGGGTGGACACGCTCTTTGTCGATGAGCATACCCTCAACAATCTCGGAGTCCTCGATTGCTCCGCCAACACGCTTCTCAACCTTTACGTTTTCAGTGTCGACAGTTCCGTCTTCATCTGCAACAAGGGTGATTGCACGGACGATTAAGTCACAGAGCTTCTCTTTGGATGCTTCTGCGTTCTTTCCGGTCATGGCAGTGCCTGCAATCTTTGCAAGGATGTCAGTGTCGTTTGCTTCGACGTCCTGTGCAATGCCCTGGAGGAGTTCCTGTGCCTTCTCTGCTGCCTGTCTGTATCCGAGAGTGATAACGGTCGGGTGAACGTCCTGCTCAAGGAGTTCTTCGGACTTCTTTAAGAGTTCGCCTGCGATGACGACTGCGGAAGTGGTTCCGTCTCCGACTTCATCGTCCTGGGTCTTGGAGACCTCGACCATCATCTTTGCTGCCGGGTGCTCAATGTCCATCTCTTTTAAGATAGTAACACCGTCGTTGGTGATGACAACATCTCCGATGGTGTCGACGAGCATCTTGTCCATTCCTTTCGGACCAAGGGTGGTTCTGACTGCACCTGCAACTGCTTTTGCTGCAGCGATGTTCATGCTCTGTGCGTCGCGTCCGCGGGTGCGGGATCCGCCCTCTTTGAGGATTAAAATTGGCTGTCCGCCAAGCTGTGCTGACATGTTAATAATCACCTAATACCCGTTAGGGTAATGTATGAAATATGTTGTTTAGTGGTTCTATATAAAGCTGTTGTTTGCACATCCTAATCGGCGGGAGGGATGGAAAGGAAAAAAAAGTGAGGGTTGACAAAGCCCCATACGCGCCGAAGCAGCAGGGGTTTTAGTCTGCGGAAAACCGGATAAGCGAGTAGAGGCCGTCAGAGTTGGGGTGAACTTCAAGCATGGGGCCGAACTCATGAACAGTGACACCTTTGCGTACCAGATATCCAAGATATGTGCCGATAAGGCTGGTCGATGGCCCGGATGATGCAAAGCCGAGAATCTTCCCGTCTGCAGCAGTACTCAGCTGCATATGACCAACAGTCCCGTCCAGAACATGCCAGAATGAACCCGGACCTGCAATATTCGGCATCGTCTTGGTTTCTCCCGTCTCATTTGCCGGACAGACTGTATAATCAAGTCCTAAGACAACCGAGAAAGGAATCTGCGAGAGGTCGATCCTGCGCGGGTGTCCGAGAATAGCATCTGCTGCTGCGAATCCCTGCAGACGTGCAGCAGGCGTAAAGCATTTGCCGCCGATGACATCTCCTGCCGCATAGACTCCCGGGATTGAGGTCTGCATATGTTCATCGACCAGAATCGCTCCATCCTCTCCTTTGGCAACGCCTGTAACGAAAGGAGATTCCGGCTTAACACCGGTTGCGAACAGAACCGCATCGCAGAGAATTGTCTTTCCGCCGGCAACGATTCCTTCGACCCGCTCACTTCCCAGAACCTTTTCCAGCGGCGTGTTTTCAAGAATCGTAACCTTCGATAAATCACGGCGGGCATCTGCTAACAGGGGCTCAGGAAGCATAGAGAGAAGACGGCTTCGGGCAACAAGTGTTACCTCACAGCCGAATGCCGCATAGATATATGCAAACTCGGCCGCAGAAATTCCTCCGCCGATTACCGCTAAACGGCGGGGAAGTTCCGGCATGGAGCGAAGCGTTCTTGCATTGTATGTGCCCGGTAAGTCAGCACCTTCCACATTTGGAATGTTCATCTGACCGCCGGCAGCGATAATTACCGCTTCTGCCTCGCGGGGAACACCATCCACATAGACAACACCGTCTCTGACCTCAGCCTCCTTACCGTACTCGACCTTCACGCCGGATGCAGTGGTCTCCATATTCAGAATATAGCGGAGTTTCTCCTGCGTTGCCTCAAGCTTCGCCAGAAGACCAGGATAATCCACCGATACAGAGCCGGCAGTAATTCCCTGCTGTTCAAGATAGCGGACGCTTTCCAGACTGCGGGCAACATCATTTAAGGCACAGACAAGCATACATCCGTCATGCATACACTGGCCGCCTAATGCCCGCTTCTCGATGATAGTAACGTCTTT
>JAFZFW010000034.1 GCA_017555685.1 Methanocorpusculum sp. | reverse complement strand
TTCGAGAATGTTTTTGCCGCTGTGTTGCGGATGGAGTTTTTCAGCTGACAGGTACGCTCTTTACAGTTGGCGCACTGCAGTGTCTTGTTCGACCCCTCCCAGAACCGCTCCGGATGCCGGGCATACGTAATCTCCCAGTGGAGGAGAACCACAAGCGAGGTGAAGAACAGACTCCAGCTGTAGAAGCTCGGGATAAACAGCATCGGGGTAAACATCATAAAGTGTCCCCAGTCATAGATTCTGCAGTTGATACAGCACTTATTCTTCATAAAGAAGGTCTGGAACGGACAGAACAGCAGGATGCAGATGTAGTCGCAGAGGAAGAAGAAGACCGTAAGCATCAGCAGGTCGGAAGGAATCAGGATTCCTTTGAGGTAGAGGATGCCGAATATCGCATTAAACGAGAGCCAGACCAGCATAATGACAAGGGCTGCGATGTTCTGTTTCTGGATGTATTTTGCAAGCCCTAACGTATCGTAGTTTTCCACCGGGCGGTACTCGCTTTCCTTCGCCTTTCTCCATGCCATCGAGAGACGGTTGTTCGGGATGAGGTGAGCTATCATAATTCCCATGAAGACAACCCAGATGATGTGAACAAAGTTGATGCCGTGCCAGAACGGCTGCATCATCATATCGACAAGCCCTTTACGGTTTGTAAGATAGAGGGCGAGGAAGATGAGGAAGATGGAGATGCGGACCGCGAATTTGAAGAGGTAGAACTTCAGCTCGCGGGTTTTTCTAATTCCTTTGGTGATGGTTTTTTCCGTATACTCCATCACTTCCATCATTTCTTTCTTCATTTCAGGGGGTATCTGGTGTTTTCCTCTCGTTTTTTCATCCTCCAATAGTCTCAATTATTTTTGACAGTACTATCTATATAACGCCGGTGGTCGAAATGTATATGGAACAAAATACACTTATTATAAATAAGTTCCATATACATATTGCAAATGGGGAAGGAGACACGCTACCGAATCGAGAGCCGCAAAAGAGCGGGAAGTGAGACTGTCTGTCATTATCTGGTTCGCGAGTTTCGGGTTGATAAGAAGCGGTATACTGCGACAAAGTATCTCGGAAGCGGCGAGCGTCCGGGTGCTTCGGAGACTGCAGAGTATATCAGAAAATATGCCGCCCTCCTTGAACAGCGGGCGGAAAAGCGGTTTGTTGAGCAGCGTGTCGCTTCGTTTTCCTACAAATATCTCTCGCTTTCGTCTGCTGCTGCACTTGAGTCTTTGCGGTATCAATATCAAATGATGCATGAGGTTCTCTCAGTTGATGAGGCTGCATGGTATGAGCGTGAGTTTGAGCATCATTATGTTCACGGGACGACGGCGGTTGAGGGAAATACGCTGTCGTTTTCTGATACAGTCTCTCTTTTAGAGCATGATGTAGTGCCGAGGGATAAGTCGCTTCGGGAGATTTACGAGGTCAGGAATTTCAGAGAGGTTGCAAAGTTTCGTAATTCCCATGCGGGACGGGTTGATTTTGCGTTTATCAGGCATCTGCATAAGCTGATTATGGCAAACATCTTGGAAGAGCCGGGTAAATTCCGGGTAAGCGACGGGTTTGTTATCTCCGGCTGTGATTTTCAGCTGACTCCGGCACTTCTGATTGAAGACGAGTTGAGCGCTCTTATTGAGCAGTATTATGAACAGCTTGCGTCAGGCGCGAATCCGTTTGAGTGTGCGGTTCTGTTCCACTATTATTTCGAGTCGATTCATCCGTTCACTGACGGAAACGGCAGGGTAGGACGTGAGGTTCTGAATTATCTGCTGATGAAAAGCGGGTATCCGCGGTTTCTGGTGTTAGGGGAAAAGCGGGGCGAGTATCTTTCGGCTCTGCGGATGGGAAACCGGGATGATTTTTCGGGGATGGTTGAGGCGTTTTGCAGCATGATGCTTGAGCAGCGGGCAGCGGCGGTTAAGGCAAATATGGAGGAAGGTCTGCGGGTTCTGCGTGAAGGAAAGGCACGGTACGTCAGTGAAAAAAGAGAAGGTGTGCGGAAGTTTTTCTAATCTTCCTGTTTTGCGTACCAGAAAGAGTACACACAAGGAATCAGTACCATCACGAGAAGGATTCCCAGCATCACCCACATATTTGCAAGCGGACTGGTCACGGTTATCAGAAGACCGCCGGCAACCCAGATACCTCCTGCAAGGCGGTGGGTTTTGTTCCAGTTCTCCTCGCTTGCAAGCGTCCACGGGAGCCGGACGCCGACGGTGCTGTTCTGCTGACAGCGCGGGAGAACAAAACCGACTGCCGCGAGAATCAATCCCACGACCGCGGTTACTGCGAAGCCGACGTTCAGCGGGATTTCGAGGGCATACGCGTACGTAATCACTCCGCAGAGGACGGAGACAACCGGGATAATCCACCACATCAGCTTCATGACACGCTGATTTGCGGCATTTTTCCTGTCCAGACAGGTACAGATGATACAGAACCACTGAATCGCGAGCATAAAAAGCGGCAGTCCAAAGACCACTGCTGCTTTGCTCATATATCCGTTTGGTTCGTTGTCCATCCCCCAGTGGGTTACCAGAACATCCGGCAGGGTGTCCCAGAGGAGAAGCCCTGCAAGAAGGGGAAGCAGGGTGGATGCCGAGGTGAGGATAAGACTTCCTTTGTTTTCCTTGAGAATGGTTTTCATCATATCACTTGTGTCCTTTCGTGACCGATTCCCATCCGAAACCGCGAATCAGTCCCCAGAAGAGAATCATTACCGGGATAATTTCCAGTCTTGCCGCCCACATGACGATAAAGAGCAGAACCTTTGCATAGTCCGGCATGACCGCCGAAATCATCCCGGCGCTTGCCCCGTTGTTTCCAACACAACTGCACACATCAAAGATGGTTCCGGCGACATTCGATGCGAAATAGGGGTCGTGCAGGAGGATAATCAGCGTGCCGGCTAAGAGGAGCAGGTAGCAGAGAATTAAGAGCAGTGATTTGGAGACGAGTGCTTCTGCCTGGCTTTCCTTTACGGCTTTTCCGTTGTGGCGCATTAAGACAACGGCTTTCGGGCTTAACACCGCACGCTTGAACCACCAGACAAGCGTCTCACCCATGACACGGATGCGGTCAATCTTGATACCTCCGGCAGTACTGCCCTGCGCTCCTCCCATGAGCATGAAGATTCCAAGGAAGAGAATCGGGGCAATTCCCCAGCCGGCAAACTCGGTGTTCTGGAATCCGGTAGAGGAGATTGCTGTTCCTGCCATGAAGAGACCTTCGCGGAATGCCTGCGTTACCGGGATGCCGTTTGAGATTGTCAGGTCGAGGACAAGGACTGCCGAGACGAAGAGGAACGCGAGAACCATTGCCCGAAGCACCCGGTCGCGGAAGAACTCTTTGAAGGAACGCTTTGCGTAGGTCAGATAGTACAGGCGGAATGGAACAGCGCCTGCGATCATAATCGGGATTAAGACCATTTCCAGGGCAAAGTTCTGGAAGTGCGAAATTCCTGCCGCATAAATCGACATTCCGCCGGTCGCAATTCCGCAGAGTGCCAGGTTTACCGCATCCCAGAGGCCAACGCCGGTTAAGAGGATGGCAACAATTGCGACAATCGTTAAGACGGCATAGATTTTCCACATCTGAAATGCCGTAGCGATAACACTCGGCATGAATGCCTGCCCGCCGGATTCGGAGTTGTAGAGACCGCGTGTCACAAGCCCGCTCCTGGTCGCGACTGTTAAGGTAAACGCAACGATTCCAAGACCTCCTATCCACTGCATAAAGGAGCGCCAGAAAAGGAGTGTCTTCGGCCAGGATTCAATGTCTCCGGCAAGCGAAAATCCGGTGCCGGTCCATGCGGACATTGATTCGAATGCCGCGTCTAAAAACGGCATGCCGGTAAACAGGAACGGGAACGACCCGCAGATACCGACAATCACCCAGACAAGGGCTGTTGCCGCGATTGATGTACTGGTTCGCGGGGATTTGGATGTTTTGGGGAGGAAGCGGAATAGAAGACCGATTCCGCATAAGGAAACGGTTGCCGCCGCCATCCACGGAAGAGCTTCCCACTCTTCAAAAAGACAGCCGACAAAAATTGCGGCAATAGATGTCAGACCGATTAAAATCAGTCCGGGCCCTAAGTCACGGCCGAGTGCGGGAAGCTCTTTTATCAGTTCCATTTACTGTTCGTTCTTTCTCTGAATGAAGCCGAGCGTGAGGTTTAATGCGTCAAGCACATCCTGCTGTGCTAAAGCATAGTCACGCATTGCAGAGTAGAGCATGTAGATGATGTCGTACCCGTAGAAGGCAAGTGCGTCCTCTTCGGTGAGTTTGGATGCGTAGGTGTCGATGATGAATCCGTCGTTGGAGAACATCAGCTCCATAATCTCGCCCTTTTCGGTTAAGACGCAGAACTGCTGGTCGACTTTTTTGGTCGGGTTGTCCGGTCTGAAGGATACGGGGTCGGCGGATTTGCCGAGGATAATCATCTTCTCGGCATAGTATTTCTGATCGTAGAGTTCGCCTTTGGTATCCATCTTTGCCTTTAAGAGGAATTCCTGTCCGACTTCCGCGACAATTTCTCCGACGGTGTGAGCCATCATACTGAGAAGTTTTGCGTTTTCCTTTTCAATTTCCGCTGCTGCTGCTTCCTGTTCTTCCTTGGTCTTGGAGACAAGGTTTCTGAGCAGGTAGAATCCCTGTTCGACTATTTCATCCATACGTAGAATAGTGTATGTATCTTCCGATAGATTAACCTACAGTCAGCAGCTTATGTATTAAGCAGAAGTTATGGATTATTTCATCGCCTTAAATCAGATTCTGGTGCTGTTTCTGTTAATCGGCGTAGGGTTTTTCTGCCGCAGGCGGGGAATTCTGAATCAGAATGCGGTCTCTTCTCTTTCGAAGTTTCTGCTCAATATCTGTATTCCGGCGATGATTATCTATTCGATGCAGATTCCGTTCTCAGAAACGATTGCAGAAAAGAGCGGGATGCTGTTTGTCAGTGCTCTTCTGTATTATCTGCTTGCGTTTGCTGTCTGCTGGGTAACGCCGTATATTCTCCGCTGTCCGAAGGAGGAGTTTGGCGTTTTCCGGTTTATGACGCTGTTCTCTAATTCGATGTTTATGGGTTTTCCCATTTTGTCGATGCTTTTCGGACAGGAGGCGATATTTTACGCGGCGATTTTCAATATTCCGTTTACGCTTCTTACGTATTCTATTGGAATCTGGGTTCTGCGTTCCGGCGACGGGAAGGTTAATTTCTCCTGGAAGATTCTGCTGAATGCAGCGTTCCTTTCGACCTTTGTCGGCATCCTGTTCTTTGTGACGTCGTTTTCGATTCCCGATCCGTTCTACGGGGCACTTGGTCTTCTTTCGGATGTGACGACACCGTTGTCTTTGGTGGTTACGGGCGGTTTTCTTGCGAGCCTTGATACGCGGGCGATTTTTTCCAATGTCCGGCAGTATTTTGCCGCTGGCATCCGGCTTCTGGTTGTCCCGGCGCTGACGTTTGCGGTCTGTTCGCAGTTTATCTCCGATCCGCTGATTCTTGGAATCGCGGTGGTGACCGCAGG
>JAFZFW010000033.1 GCA_017555685.1 Methanocorpusculum sp. | reverse complement strand
CTGGCTGAACCGCTCAATCGAGAAGCCTTCGGTATCAATGTATATCACGCCTTCGCCAGCGCGAAGCGTGTTTACCGCGGCCATCAGACAGAAGGTGCTTTTCCCGGAACCTGCCTCTCCGACGAACTGCGTAATCATCTTTGTCTCAAGCCCGCCTCCCAGGAGCGCATCCAGACCGTCTGCGCCGGTCTTCCGTTTTACCGGCAGTTCCATGCTTCCTCCTCAAAGATGCGCTTCACATCGCGGACAGAGACCCCTTCTGCATCGGCGATACGTTTGCAGTCATCGAACTCGGCTTTGCGGGAGTATACCTCGCCGTCGAGTTCTGCCTGCTTTACCGATGCAGTGTAGACGCGTCCGTTGATAACAGCAGTCACGCTTTCAGACCGGCGCTCTGCAACGAAGCGCTTCGTCATCGGGATACAGCGAACGCCAAGGCTTCCGGTCTCGCGTGCTAAGAGCTTTGCAAGGCGCAGGGAGTCTTTTGGCATGCAGACGATTCTGATAAGATGACCGGCGCGTCCCTTCTTCATAATAAGCGGCGTAATCGATGCATCACGCGCTCCTGCTTCCATGAGGCGGGAAAGCGTTTCTGCGAGGATTTCTCCGGAGACATCATCCACGTTTGTCTCTAAGACATCGATGGTATGCTCATCATCGCCTGCTTCCATCAGGTATGCAGTAAAGATATTCGGATGGTCTGCCGGGTCGCGCGAGCCTGCTCCGCGTCCGAGTGCAAGCAGTTTACCGCTCTCTGCCGGTGCCGGGAATGATGCGGCAAACTCGGAGAGCAGTGCTGCGCCGGTCGGGGTGCAGAGTTCCCCTTCAAACCCGCCGATAAGCACCTCAATACCGGACTCTTTGAGAATCTCTGCTGTCGCAGGCGCCGGGACCGGCATAACTCCGTGTGAGCAGGTGAGTGTGCCGAATCCGACTGAGAGCGGGAGGATGCGCACTCCTGCAGGGTTGAGGGAAAGAAGCGCAGTACACGACCCGAGCACATCAGCGATCGCATCATCAGCGCCTACTTCGTGGAAATGCACGTGGTGGGACTGATGCACAATCTCCTCGGCCTTTTCAATCCGGTCAAAGACTCTTTTTGCAAGCGCTTTTGCGTCATCTGAAGCATCTGCCGCATCGATTATTGTTATGATGTCTGCAAGCGTCCGGTGGGTTTTACCGGTGTTGGTTTTCAAAGACAGCGCCGGGATTCCACACCGGTTTGTCTCTTCGGTGGTTAAAGCAGATACCGCGGATACTGCACGGGAAACTGCCTCCCTGTCAGCACCAAGGGCTAAGAGGGAAGAGAGAATCATGTCTCCTGCGGCACCAAAGCGGGGGTCAAATACCAGATACTGCATTCTTGTTCTATAGTAGGTTTTGTTCGGTGATAATTCTGTGGTTTAATCCGCGACCAGTTCGCGGCGTTCCTTCTGATAGACTTCTCCATCCTTGGCAAGCCAGAGCTCGGCAGAAGCTACTGCCTCCTCCAGAAGCGCTTCTAAATCCATTCTACCTTCTTCGGAGCAGATTTTTTCGGTATCAGAGCGGGTTGCCGGCTTCTTCGGGACGGCATGGCAGGTCGTATCTCCCGGAGATTCGTGATAGGTCCCGATCTTTCGGGCGATGTTTACAATCTCTTCCTTATCGTATGTCAGGAGCGGGCGAAGGATTGGTGTCTCCACAGATGCAGTAATTACCTTCATGTTCTGCAGAGTCTGCGAGGCCACCTGTCCTAAATTCTCACCGGAGACGATTCCCTCTAAGCGGTTGTTTGCAGCGATTTTGTCTGCAATCCGCATCATAAACCGCTTACAGTAGAGACACGTATAATGCGTATCACACGACGCATAGACAGCATCTAAGAACTTCTCAACCGGCACAATCCAGAGTGGGAATGCCCGTCCGGGAGACCAGGTGGAAAGAATCCGGGCATTATCGAGTGCGAGGTCGCGGGTTGCAGGGCCTGCCCAGCGTCCGGCATCGGCAAAGACACCAGACATCACCACCCCGCGGCGCATCATAAGCCATGCGGCAACCGGAGAATCGATACCTGCTGAGAGCAGAACCGCAGAGCGTCCGGCGGTTCCAAGCGGGAGGCCTCCCTGTCCCGGGATTCTGTCGTCATAGACGATGCCCCCGTACTCGCGTGCCTCTACGAAAATCTCGTACTCCGGGTTATCTAAGTCAACCACGAATCCCGGAATCTCGTTCCAGATGGCGTCAGCAACGGATGCGGCAAGTTGCTGGCTGGTAAAGCCCTTTACAAACTGCCGTTTTGCGCGGACAGCAAAACGCATACCGGGTTTCAGTTTCTCCTTTGCGAGGAGGACAGCGGCAGCCCCGATTTCTTCAGGCGAGTTTCCGCAGGTGGTACAGATGGAAACGTCAACGATACCGAAGATGCGGGAGACAACGGCGGCTATTTTTTCTGCATCTCCGTAAATAATGACGCGTCCGCGGAACTCCTCAATCTCGTATGAGATTTTAGCGCCGTCTAACGCTGCCCGGATATTTCTGAGAAGCGTCTTCATGAACTGCTTTTTCACCGGCTCGGACTTGAGCCAGAGTTCGCCGATTCTAACCATTACCGCTCTGTTTTCCATCATACACCGCCTGAAATATAGTCCCGGTACGAGACTTCTTCTATGCCTAATTGTTTGAGTTTATTTTCGTATATCTTTGCTGTTTCCCGCTCACCGGATTCGGTCTCGATTACTGCACGCACACCATCGAACCGGACACGGAGAATTCCGCAAACGCCTCCTGCCCGCAACATCTCTTCTGCTGCGTCTACAATCTCCAGAAGGGATACACTCAGCGCCGTCCCGTGCGGGATGCGGGTTGCAAGACATGCGGAAGGAGGGAGGGCATCAAGTCCGAGGCGCTGTGCTTCTGCAAGAATTCCTGCCTTACTGATTCCGGCACCGGCAAAGGGACTGATGATGCCTGCTTCCGTGAGCGCCCGGATTCCCGGACGGTCATTGGATGCGATGTCATCTGCATGCGTTCCGTCAAATACCGCTTCAAGTCCGAGATGGTTTGCGAGTGTCTGCATCTCACCCATGATCATTTTCTTGCACAGGTAACAGCGCTCCGGCGGATTCTGCCGGATGTCTGCACAGGAGAGCATACTGATGTGAACCGGATGCCAGGGAATGCCGAAGCGTTTTGCGAGTGCGTTTGCCCGTGCCACCTCAGCCTTTGGAGTAAACTCCGAGACGATGGTTGCCGCGTGAGCGTCAAGCCTTTCTTCGGCGGCAAGCGCAAGAAGAACTGCGCTGTCAATGCCGCCGGAAAGAGCAATCAGTGCTGAACGAACGGGAAAGAGATTACTCATTGCAGAGCTGTCTCATCTTGCGGACCGCATGCGAAGAACGGGCGAAGTAAGCAGAAAGTGAGAAGGAAAACTCCTCGGACCAGATATCTGCATCCTGCAGGACGTCATAGCCTTCCTCCATCGAGATGCGTACATGCTTTCCAAGTGCTCCGGAGAAGATTTTCTTCCGGTCCTCTAAGAGCGAGCGTGCCGTGACGTATTTTCTCGGAACTTCCGTGTAGTACCGGTCCTCGGAGATCCACGGACCGGCAAACTCCTCCTGATGGAGATATTTCTCGACGAACTTGTCTGCATTTGTGTGATTCCAGACCGGAGGGCCTTCGCGGACGATGATGTTGGGCAGTTCTGCGACTAAGAGTTCGAAGATAATCAGCGAGTGCTCCGGACCCATAAAGACCTCGGCACGGTGTACCTGAAACTCCTCTTTGATGAGCATGGCGCGAATCGTCTCCATGGTTTTTCGAAGCTGCGGG
>JAFZFW010000032.1 GCA_017555685.1 Methanocorpusculum sp. | reverse complement strand
TCCACCTTCCATGCGTTGATGGCAGACGCAGGACTTGCCAGAATCCCGAAAGTAATTGTCTCCAACATCACGAACCGTGAGGTCATCTTCGGCGGGGAAGAAGCGCTCGCGGAAGCACTCGACCGGGCAGATGCGGAAAATCCGGGAATCATCACGGTTGTTACCTCCTGTGTTCCGGAAACTATCGGGGATGATACGGAAGGTGTCTGTTCCTCACATCCGGCGGCAGACAAAATTGTCTACATCCCTGCCTCCGGTTTTCTTGGAGGCTCGGCACAGACCGGGGAAAACACTGCTCTTATCCGGCTTGCTGAACGAATCACACCAAAGGAGGCAGTGCCAAAAACTGCCGCAATCATCGGAGAAAAGAATCTGGAATCCGAGGTCGAGGAGAATTATGCAGAAGTCTGCCGTCTGCTTGACCGGCTCGGCATCACTGTTTCTGTGCGGTTCTGCCGAAACATCACCTCTGTTGAGATGGAACGTCTTGGCGAGGCAGCGTTTTTCATCTTCCGGGATGAACGCTCAGAAGAGGCGGGCCGCACGATTGCAGAACTGTTCAGCAGACCGTTTGTCCCGTCCTACCCAACGGGTTTATCCGGATGCATCACCTTCCTGCGGGAAGCAGGCGCTGCATGCGGGCTGCCGGAGGAAGATATCGAAGCCGCGGTTTTGGCAGAGGAAGCCTGGCAGGCGGAACAGCTTGCAAAGTTTGCAGAACTTTCCGGCAGTGCGGTCTCTCTCGGCTTTGAGCCGTTTGCCGGATGTCACGCTGTCGCTCGCGAGGCTATGGAACGCCTCAATATTCATGAGGCTGATGACGGAATGCCCGTAAACCTGCCGTTTTATCTGCCGGTAGGTCTTTCAGGCGTATTGAAGATGCTGTATCTCTGGCGGAGGGAGAAAAGAAGATGAGTTCCTGTCTGGAAAATCCGGTGATGCCGTGCGCTATGACCGGAGCCTGTGCTGTCCTTTCCGGATTCAAAGGCCTGTCCGTTGTCATTCACGGATCGTCGGGATGTTACTACTACCCGCGTTCAATTCTGAAAGCCCCGTTGTTCTCGACCTATCTTTTAGAGTCTGAGATTGTATTCGGAACAGTTGACCGTCTGCATGAAGTAGTCTCCGCACTCGAGGCGGAAGGAAAACCGGTCGCGGTCGTCAACACCTGCATCCCGGCTCTCACCGGCGAGGATCTGGCGAAGGCGTTTGAGGGAACAAATGCTGTTTTTGTGGATGCACCGGGCTTTATCGGAAATGCAGAGGCAGGAGTAAAAGCGGCATATACTGCTCTGGACATCAGAACTGCAGAAACTGAATCGGTGAACATCGACGGAGTCTGCGGGCTTGATCTGTTCTCCCGCGGAAACCTGCACGAGGCACGCCGTATGCTTTCGGTTTTGGGAATTCCTGTCCGGCTTTCCCTTGCATCAGACGCCTACGCGAAACTGAAAGCGGGAGCGGCTCCGTTTACCGTATCGGTCAACCCCTCCTGGAACTCCGGCATCGGAGAGCAGCTTGGTTCGTTCCTGTTCTTAGACATCAAAGATACGGCAGCCGCGTTGGAAAAGCACTTCCCGGATGCAGACTATGCAGCGCTCGAAGCAGAGTGGAAGAAGGCGGATGAGACAATGTTCTACTATGCAGATAAGTATCTGCGAAAATATACGCCGCCGACTGTCGCAATCGCCGGACAGAAAAGTTACTGCCGTTTTGCAGAACAGATGCTTACCCGCTACTTCGGATCTGATACTGTCTCCTTCCCGCGGGAGGAGATTACGGATTACACAGAAATCTCTGCCGGCATAGAGAAGGCAAATCCGGACCTCATCCTTGGCTCAACCTTTGAAGCATCAGCAGATGCTGCATTCTTCGGCATCACGCATCCGGACAGAAGCCGCATCTCAATGTCAGCACGTGCTGTCTCCGGAATTGAAGGAGGTGTGATGTTCTTAGAAGGCGTGCTCAACTCGCTGATGGACTTCAACAAAAAATAATCAAAGGGATTTCCCTTTCTGTTTTTTCATATCAGCAATGCTTACAGAAGGATGCCGGTAGCGTGCACGCAGTTCGGTTTTCTTTCCGATGTTGATTGCCTCTTCCGGACAGAAGTGGAGGCAGGCAAGGCATCCTTCGCACTGGTGAAGCCAGACATTGTTTCCATGTTCGCCAATCCGGATGTTGTCTGCAGGACAGACCTCCGCACAAACTCCGCACTCACTGCAGTTTGCAGAGATGGTGAATTTCCTGTCGGATGCAGGAAGCGTTTTGATGAACGGACCGTAAGCAAACCCAAAAAGTTTACCGGCAAAACTCATGGACTCCAGGTGGTGTTCACGGTTTTTAACAGACTCAGCGATTACCGCAACTTTGCGGCGTGCCGCGTCATACATGTTCTTCTGTTCTGCTGTCTCCGGCGGAGCAGAGAGTGGAATATAGTTGTCCGGCATCTGAATCCACCAGCAGGCATCAGCGGTATGTCCTGCTGCTGCAGACAGGCGGGAAATCTGGGATGCAGGTGCACCCATCTTCCCTCCTTCTGTTGCAACAAAGAACACATATCCGGCATTCCTGAGAGAAACGGTTTTCAGGAAACGGACAACAACGTTTGGAAGCCCGCCCGCATAGAGAGGATAGACAATTCCAACACAGGCATCCTTTTGGATTTCCTGCGGAGCTTTGACTGCGGCAGGGATTCCAATAAGTTCAGCATCAAGCCTCGATGCGATATCGCGGGCTACCGCAAGTGAGTTTCCGGTTCCGGTAAAATAGTATATGACAGTATTCATTCAGTAGAGGTACGTATGAAGTCTGAGAAGATATGCTTTTGGAAGAAGGAGGGGAAAAAGGTATTCCGAATTACTTCGGAATCACTACCGGCAGGTCGTTGTGGAAGATGACGTCCACCTCGATGCCGTATACTTCATGAATCAGCTCCGGGGTAACACCCCATTTATCGCATGCCGCATAGATTTTTCCGCCCTTCATGAAGATGAACCGGTCTGCAAACCGGAGAGCCAGATTTAAGTCATGCATGGTCATGATGGTGGCACAGTTGTGCTGATCGACAACATGACGGATGAGATGCAGAATCTCCATCTGGCGTGAGAGGTCAAGTGCTGATGTCGGCTCATCAAGCAGCAGAACCGAGGGCTCCTGCACGATAGCACGGCAGACACAAACCCGCTGCAGTTCTCCGCCGGAGATTTCATCGATGTACCGAAGCTGCATCTCGGAAAGCCCGAACTTATGCAGTGCGTCTTCGACCATTGCATAATCCTCTTTGGTAATCTTCCAGCCGATGTGCGGCTTTCTTCCCAGAAGAACAGAGTCAAAGACCGTCATGCGGGCAGCTTCGCTTCTCTGTGCCACATAGCCGACATGTCTGGCGATTTCGTTTGGCGACATCTTCGAGAGCTCTTCATTATCCACCAGAACCGCGCCTTTCTGCGGACGCAGAATCATGTTCATGCACCGAAGAAGAGTTGACTTTCCAACTCCGTTCGGGCCTAAGATAGCCAGAATCTCTCCGCGGGAAACACCGACCTCGATGTCTTCCAATACCTGGAAGGTTTTGTATCCGAAGGCAACGCCGTCCACTTTCAGGATGGCTTCACCCGGACAGTCGGAGTGGTGTTCATGTTCGCCATCGTGTGAGTGCGGGTGTGAGTGAAGCACTCCGTCTCCATGCATGTGCTCATGGTCATGCATATGTCCGTGATGCGAGTGATCCCCGGTCATACTCTCCTCCCTTTAATGATTAAGTAGATGAAGATTGGCGCACCAAGGAATGATGTCAGAACGGCGACCGGGAGAACCTGCGGGGCGATAATCGTGCGGGCTACTGTGTCTGCTGCAAGCAGCAGAAGTGCACCGCAGATGACGCTTGCCGGAATTAAGAACCGGTGGTCGTCACCGACGATTCTGCGCATCATATGCGGGCAGACAAGACCGACGAAACCAATCACTCCAAGGAATGCGACAACAATTGCGCTGATTAAGGATGCAGCAATCATACCGAGAAGTCGGGTACGGCTGACGTTGACGCCTAACCCTTTTGCTGTCTCTTCACCGGCATCAATCGCATTGAAATCCCAGCGCTTGAAGAAGAGGTAGAGAGCACAGACAAGAACAACCACTGTGATTAACCCAAGCTCGGACCAGCTTGCACGGGACACATCACCGAACTGCCAGAAAACGATTGAGGCAAGACGGGTGTCGTCAACAAAGTACTGAATCGCCATAAGACCCGCTGAGAACAGCGAGCTGATTGCAACACCGGCTAAGACCATTGTCTCCGGGGTTGCTCCGCGCACTTTGGCGATAGCCAGAATGATGGCTGTTGTTGCAAGCGAGAAGACGAATGCGCAGATGGTCGTTAAGTAGGGGTTGTTTACGACGACAGCATCGGCAATACTGCTGCCGGTCGTTCCTGCCCCGAAGAGCAGGATTCCAACTGCTGCACCGAATGCAGCAGCGTTTGAGAGACCAAGCGTGAACGGGGAGGCAAGCGGGTTTCGGAGCACCGACTGCATGGCAACGCCGGCAATCGCAAGACCTGCGCCCGCAACGACTGCGGTCAGTGCCTGCGGGATTCTGATGTTCCAGAGGGCACGGTCAAACAATCCGGTGCCTCCGGGACCGTGGAATATGGTTGCAATCACATCAGGAATCGGGATAGTAATAGCTCCTACAGATATTGTTATGAGGAACAGCACCACGCAGAGGAGGATGCCGATGAGGATTATGCCGGCTTTTTTCCCGACATAGGATTTGTAGTCTGCTGCGTCGTGCTTCATGCTTCTGGTATATTGGTGTTCATAGTTTATTTGTTCGGCGTATCGAACTCCGCACGGAACGGCTTGATATCTAAGACCGGTGTGCCGTCGAATGCTTCCAGCCCTCTGACAGTGATACGGTTCTCTTCGATGCGTATGACCTCTGCAAGTGTCAAGGAGATGGGATTCGGGCGATGCGGGGAACGGTTGGCAAACACTCCTTTGAGCGGGTTTGCCGCATCACCTGCAGGGTGTGTCTGAAGAATTGTTCTGTCCGAGCGGTCAAACCAGCAGAGAACATGGATGTATGTCTCTTCATCAAGGCCAAGGGTTGCCGGCAGGTATTCAGGCTGAAGCGTGATGATGCTGATTTCCTCAGTCAGTCTGCCCTGTCTTGGGGCGTCTCCTCTCTCCTTAAAGGGAGAGGAGATATAGCCTATTGGAGTGCAGAGGATATCTGCCATCAGAAGTTTACCCGCTGATAGGCGAGGCCGTCCACATTCTCGTTTAAGAGATCAAAGACCGGCTCGCCGACAACAAAGGTGTAAATCTCGTCCGCCTTCTTTACCGGGTCAACGTCTTTGAACTGCTCAGGATAGAGGACTTTTCCGATGTAGTAGGCGTTGGCTAAGGTCGTCTCATAGTTGACATTCATCGAGGTGTGCGGGTTGATGGTGTAGACTGTACCCTCCTTTACTGCCGTCAGCTCACGGTAAGACGGGTCTTTTTCCATCTCGACGAGTGCTCCACCCTCTGCTGCCTGAATGGTTGCGAGGTCAACGAAGATGATATCCGGATCCCACTCCAGAATCTTTTCTTTGGAGACCTGTGCATAGCCGGTCTGGGAAACAGAGGTGATGCCGGAGGCAACGTTGTCCGCATTGAGAATCACGAACGGATAGTAGGTCGGGTCGGTTCCGTCAAGACCGTGATATCCATTGTAGGCAACACCAGCCACATAGACACTCTCTTCTGCAGAAAGTCCGGAAACTCTCTTCTGCAGGTCGGCTTCGACCGCATCGAAGTAGGCAATCAGGTCTTTTGCCCGCTGTTCTTTACCCAGAATCTCACCAAGCATCAGAAGGGAATCCTGAATCTTTTCTGCATCCGTCACATAGTTTCCGGCGAAAAACATCACCACCGGGATGCCAGTCTTTTCCTGAATTTCGTTTGCAACTTCCGCATTCGAGTTGGAAGCACCCCCCATGAAGAGGATGTCTGCTCCGGACATCAGGAGTTTTTCGTTGTCAACGATTCCTTTTGCGGCACCGACCTCGGGGATTTCAGAAATCTCCGGGTTGGCAAGCGAGTATGGGCGGAGGTTGAAGGTCTGTTTGTTGAGTCCGCTGTCCTGATAATCGACAGCAACAACATCATCTAAATCAATTCCGAGATAGACAAAGTACCGCATCGAGCCGGAACCGACAACTGCAATCTTCTGCGGATCTGCAGGAATCGTGACCTCACGGCCGAATGCATCGGTAATCGTTACCATTCCGTCAGTATTCTGCGGAGAATCAGTCGTCACACAGCCGGCTGTTATGAGAACAGCAAGCAGAGCCGCGACCGCCAGGAGGAGGGACATCTTCTTCGTCATAGTATTACGATTTTATAATTGGTGTTACTGAGTATTATATATTTCTTCTTCGTATGTTCTGAGCAAAGAATATCTTTGGAAACGTATGATTTATCTCTCATGCCGTTCTATAATTCTTCATGAAATCATTTGCGGATGCTGTTGCATTTCACGGACACTCCTGCGGCGGCCTGGCTATGGGATATAAGCTGGCTGAATATGTTACAGAGCTTC
>JAFZFW010000031.1 GCA_017555685.1 Methanocorpusculum sp. | reverse complement strand
GTATAGGCACGCGATTCGTCTTGATTCGTGTGGATTCGTGTTCCATGAGAACGAACAGGGGCAAAATCATCAGCGTTTCGATTCGCCCCAACCCCCACCCTCACCGCATCAGTCTTTCAAGCTGCTGGCATGCCGCACAGAGCCTGTTTGCCGTCGGCTCTCCGCACCGCTCGCAGCGTCCAAGCTCTACGACATCACCCTCGCACCTCGGCATCCGTGCGAGAAGCTCCTCCTGTCCGTCTGCAATCCGCAAAAGCGTCCCCGGACGTTCATACTCCAGCTTCCCAAGCCATGCCCGCACATCCTTCCGGAGAGCATACTGCGTATACGGGCACTCCGGAAGCGGAACTAAGAGATTATTACACAGACCATAGGCCACCGTCGCCCGCTCGGTCGAACGGCACAACGGCTTAATCCGGCGGATAAACAGATCTGCCGAGTTCGAATTAAACGAAGCCGTCGCCCGCGTCACATCCCCTCGTAAGTAATTCATCACCACCGACTGTGACTCATCATCCAGACAGTGCCCCGTCGCAATCGAGTCCGCCGAAACCTCGCGGGCAGCAGCATTCAAAGCCCTGCGGCGAAGCGTACCGCAGACCGAACACGCCGCCTGCGGGGAATCGGCAAGCAGCTCATCCAGCGTCTTTCCGCAGACATCCGCAAACGACACAATCCGGTGCTCCACCCCTAAGCGTGATGCCGTATCCTTTGCCGCCAGAATTGTATCATCACGGTATCCGCCGATACCCTCATCCACAGTTACCGCGATAATTTCCGCATCCAGATGCAGACGGCAGAGAACTTCGAGCAGAACCGTACTGTCCTTTCCGCCGGAAAAACCCACACAGATACGGTCCCCGGAATGCACCATATCATACCGGCGAATCGCATCCGCTACCCCTGCCTCATACCATGCGGAAAAATGTTCCCCGCAAAGCGGACCTGCCCCCGTCCGGAACACCGCCCGCTTCCCGCAGAGATAACAGTCCGCCATTTACCCTCCGTGCACAATTGATGTCAGACGCAGTTCGGTATCCGCATCACAGAACTCATCACCGAGCAGCAGACAGCCGTCTGCTGTTGCCAGCACCTCATACGGATTAAACCCGAGACGGAAGAGAATCTCCTCAACCGTTCCCGGTCCGGTCTCAATCATATTTCCTTCGGGAAGAACAACCTTTGTCATACCTTTACCTCCTTTTCCTTTGCCTCACGGCGGAGAATAATCAGCGTGGAAATAAAACCGGACGCCAGATTAAAGTAGTAAATAATCAGACGCCAGAGAAGCACAAACACGCCAAGCAGATTTGCCGGCACAATCAGTGCGAAAAATCCGGCCATCGAAACCTCGGCAACCCCTGCCCCGCCCGGTGTCAGCGGAACCATAAGGATTACCGTAATTAAAATCATGAACAGGAACGACAGCGCAAAGTACGGTTCAAGCCCTAACGCCATAAGAAGCACCGAGACTAAGACAAACTCGTTTACCCAGAACAGAGCCGTAAAAAACAGCCCGGCAAACGAACCGTAGCGGGATTTTCCCATGAAATAGCCAAGCGAATCATAGAACCGGTTCACCGTCGTCAGCAGACGCTCGCGGGACGCCTCCCGCTTTTCGGCATCCTTCTTCCGCAGGAAAAAGTCCGCAGCTTTCCCGATGACCGCCTTTCCCCAGACCGGCTTTTTTGCGGCAATGATAAAAATCACCAGAACAGCGAAAAACACCGCAGACGAGAAGTAGGACAGCGTCATCATATAGTCCGGAATATCGATTCCAAACGACGTCACGTTCAGGAGAACCAGACTCACCATTGCTCCGATTAAGAGAATGACCGCATCGAATACGCGTTCCATAATAACGACTGCTGTTGCATCCGCGACCGGAACCCTGGCCTTTACCAGTTCATAAATGCGGATCGGTTCTCCGCCGACCTGCGACGGGGTAACCGATGCTAAAAACTGGTTCGAGCAGACCAGATTAAAGGAATGCAAAAACGGGATTCTGTATCCTAAGGATTTGCACATGAACTGAATGCGCAGCGCCCAGAAGCCGATTGAGATAATATGCATCAGGAGTGCTGCCAGTATCAGCCAGACGTTTGCAGACTTCAGCGCCTGCAGTGTTCCCCTGTCGATGGTAAAGAACAGGAAAATGAACAGAACAGTGACGCTGATACCAAGCGAAATCAGCAAAAGGCGTTTTTGTATTTTCTCCATCCGCTATCTGAATTACTATTGGGTCTAAAACCATATATGCTTTACAGAAAAATACTTAGAATAAAAGAACCCTATTAATGAGTAGCATGAATATCCTGTTTGTGGTATGCGGAGAAGGGCTTGGACATGCGTCCCGCTCAACGAAGCTGGCAAAACATCTCAAAGCGCAGGGAATGAACTGTGCGTTTGCCGCATACGGGAAGGCATATTCGTTTATTCAAAAGCAGACTGACTGTCCGGTCTACGAAATTCCCCGCGAGGTAACGCTTGAAGGAACCGGCGGGTATTTCAGCATCAAAAAGACCATCTCTTCTTCTATCGGGATTC
The DNA here is from genome assembly GCA_017555685.1 of Methanocorpusculum sp. GTDB lineage: Archaea > Halobacteriota > Methanomicrobia > Methanomicrobiales > Methanocorpusculaceae > Methanocorpusculum. The sequence goes on along the minus strand of JAFZFW010000031.1, from coordinate 1,121 downwards.
CGGTATCTCTTGTACGGTCGTTTCTGACCGCCTGGAAGATTTTACGGAAGGAACGGTTCGATGCCGTCGTCTGCGATACCATGTTTTCGGCAGGTGTTGCGGCAAAGATTCTGAAAGTCCCGGTTCTGTTTATGACGAACCAGAACTACTTCTCCTCTCTTGCCGAGCCTGATGTCTGGTACTGGCGTCTGTTCAGCAAGGTCATCAGCACCTACCTCTCGGTTGTGCCGGAGAAGGTTCTGGTCCCGGACTTTGCCCCGCCGAATACGGTAAGCGGCTACAACTTCCGGATTCCGGAAACAAAGCAGGACCACTATATCTTCCTCGGTCCGATCTTAGACCCGGCGATTCATGATGTGGTGCCGTCGTCAGAGATTGTGTTTGCCAGCTTCGGCGGAGAACCCTTTAAGATGCCGCTGTATGCGATGCTGAAGGAGATCTCCGGGATGGATGACAGCCTGGATGTGCATGTCTTCTCCACTTCTCCTGGGCTTCCGGCAGAAGGGCCGAACTTTAAAATCGCCGGCTATGTGGAAAGCATCTTCCCCTATATGGCACGGGCAAAGGTTGCGATTATTCACGGAGGACTTACCTCTCTGCATGAGGCGCTGTACTTCGGAAAGCCGGTGCTGTTAATCATCGACCCGTATCATCCCGAGCAGGGAAACAACGGCAGGAAAATCGAGGAACTTGGATGCGGTATGATGATCCGCGGAGACGCGGTCACCAAGGAGTCTCTCTATGCAGCGATTCAGGCCTGTATGCAGATAGAGCCGAAGGATATGAAAGGGCTCTATGCAGAAGAGAACGGTGCAAAGAACTTCTGCCGGGTTCTGGATATGGTTGTACCGCAGGAAAAACAGTAAGGGGTTTTATCCCCAGTTATTTTCTTCTGCAGAGAAGACCTGCGACTGCAAGTCCGAAGAGCGGAATCAGTCCGAATCCGGGCGACTCCGCAGAGTTGCTCCCGGGATTATATTCTCCAAAGATCTCCGGATGAGCAAGGGAAGCAATTGCCTCCACTCCTTCTACCAGACGCGGACCTCCGCGGTCGATGATGTCTGCATTTACTGCGTAGACCTGTCCGTTCTGTACGGCTTTTAAGGTGCTGAGTCTCGGCT
>JAFZFW010000030.1 GCA_017555685.1 Methanocorpusculum sp. | reverse complement strand
TCCAGAACGCACGGACCGGAGAAACCAAAGCGGGTGATGAGCAGGTCATTCGTATTTGCCCCGATCTTCTTTCCGTCACGCCAGATGGTAAGCGAGACATTCTCAAATGATATGCCGGAAAGCTCGGCAAGCCGGAAGTTTTCCGCATACACCGGAGACAGCGCCTGCTTCGGCTCAACAATTGCGTGACCTAAAGACTCGGCAAGCAGCACACCGTCACCGGAAGAACCGGTCTTCGGATACGAAGAACCTCCGGCAGCAATCAGCAGGCAGCGGGCAGAATACTTCCCGTATGCCGTCTGCACCACAAAACGGTCTTCCTCTTTTCTGACCGCATCCGCTCGTTCTTCATACAAAATCTCCACACCTGCCGCATCACAGGCATCGAGGAGGATATCTAAGACATCATCCGCAGACCGCGTGGTTGGAAAGACCTTTCCTGCATCGGTTGTCTCAAAGGAAAGCCCGCGGGATTCGAAAAACGCCAGAAGGTCAGTGTTTGAAAGAGCACGAAGCGCCGGCTTTAAAAATGCGGCATGCGACGCATCACCGAAGTGTGCGGCATACTCACTCATACTTCCGGCATGCGTGATATTACACTGCCCCGAACCCGAAAGCAGAAGCTTTCTTCCGGGCAGATTCATCTTTTCCAAGATGCAGACATTCAGTCCTGCAAGATGTGCCGCACAAAAGAGTCCGGCAGGACCTGCGCCAATAATTATTACGTCGAACTCTTCTGTCATATTCTATTATTCGCCGGCGAAGAGGTTAGAGGTTTGCTTTCCTCTGCCGGAAGAATTCCGCTTGGATGTGTAAGGTGATTTTTCCCACACACTCAGGACAAAATTACCGGGTATGTTCAAACGCATACGCACCAGCCCCCAGAAGCGGAGCGTTTCCGCCGAGCTCAGTGACACAGACCTCCGGCGTCCGCAGATATCCGCCGAAGTCTCCAATAAGCAAATCCGCGTACTCGCGGGCAAGCGGACCGTCTAACACAATCACATCCGGATTGTATGCACACACTGCCGCAGAAAGACCGCGGGAATTTATCCGGGCAACGTCTGCGACAAACTCTGTACAGACAGGATCTCCCTGCCGTGCCGCAAACAGAATCTGCCCTGATGTCAGCGGAGCAGTCCCGAAGTCAGCCCCTTTCCGCTTCAGCCATTCCGCAAAAAACCGCGGCATCCCGCTGCCGGAAGCATACGCTTCCCAATGCCCGAAACCGCCGCAACCGCACGGCATCAGATACTCGGTATCAACCAGAAAATGCCCGACCTCTCCGGCATTTCCATCTGCCCCCTGCAGAATACTGCCGTTCATCAAAAATCCGGAACCGATTCCGGTCGACATCGTCAGATACAGCAGCGCAGAAGCCGACGACCTGCCCCCAAACACATACTCCCCGTACGCACCTGCTTTACAGTCAGTCAGCATACTCACCGGAACACCGAAAGCATCTGCTATTGGGCCGGTTAAGAAAATCTCGGATGCCTGCATATTCGGCGAGTTGACAACCGAACCATGCGCCAGATTCACCGGTCCTGCTGTTGAAATCCCAACTGATACAATCTCTTCCCCGCTGTCCGCAACTGCGCTTTCTATCATATCCACGATTTTTGCGGAGACAGCGCTTCCGGATGGAATTCCTGCAATCTCCTCGCGCTGAAAGCCGGAAATCTCCCCATTCTCGTCCATAACCGCACACCGGACATTTGTTGCCCCCAAATCAACTGCACAGCAGAACCGCCTGGAATTCATAAAAAGAGATTCTCTCTTCTCCTACATCAAACCTCCTCTCATATAGTAGAGTAATCCTTAATACCTCACATTCGCAAATGGTTTAGTATGATTCATGTCGGGCTTCTGGGATGCGGTAACATTGGCCGTGTTATCGCAAAAGGGCAGGACAATTTCAAAATAACGGCCGTATATGATACAGCGGAAGCGAAAGCAAACGCATTTGGAGAAGACATCGGGGCAGCTGCATACACCGACTTTTCCCTCTTCCTCAAGGAATCCTGTGACGTAATTGTGGAAGCAGCCTCCGTCGGGGCAGTGAAAGCACACGCAAAAGCAGTCCTCGAATCCGGAAAGGACATCATCATCATGAGCGTCGGCGCTCTTGCAGATGTTGCATTCCGCGAAGAATTACTCGATACCGCCCGCAAAAACTCCTGTAAAATACACATCCCCACCGGCGCCGTCTTAGGCCTTGACAATATCAAAGTCGGACAGATTGCCCGCACCGACAAAATTCTTCTCAGAACCACCAAAAGCCCGGCATCCTTAAACCGCGAAATCACCGAAAAGACCCAGCTTTTCGGTGGAAAAGCAGGTGACTGCGTCCGCGAGTTCCCGAAAAACACCAATGTTGCAGAATCCCTCTCGCTTGCTGTCGGAAGAGACATCGATGTTGAACTCTGGGCAGACCCGGCAGAGGACAGAAACATGCATGAAATCTTCTTCGAAGGAGAGTTCGGCGAAATCTACGCAAGAATCAGAAACGTACCTTCCCCCGACAATCCGGCAACAAGCTACCTTGCCGCCCTTTCCATCCTCTCCCTCTTACGAAACCTTGACAGTCCGCTGGTGATAGGAGCATGAACTACGCAGAAGAAATCCGCAGGCTCGCCGCCGAAAAAGGCGCACTCATCTTAGTGCACAACTATGAACCGGCAGAGATTCAGGACGTCGCAGACATCTGCGGCGACTCGCTTGAACTCGCACGCAAAGCAAAGGAAGCGGATGCAAAGACGCTGGTAATCTGCGGTGTCTACTTCATGGCAGAGACAGCAAAGATTCTCTCGCCGGAGAAGACAGTCTTAATCCCGCGTCCGGATGCAGGCTGTGCGCTTGCAGACCAGTTAACGCCTGAGATGGTTCGCGAAGCAAAAGCCGCTCACCCGGGAGCGCCGTTTGTGGTGTACGTAAACTCCTCTGCCGCAACCAAAGCAGAGTGTGACATCACCTGTACATCGGCAAATGCGGCTGATGTTGTCCGCTCCTTACCGGAGGACACCGTGCTCTTCGGTCCTGATGCAAACCTCGCCTCCTGGGTGCGGAAGATGGTTCCGGAAAAGACGATTATCACCGTCCCCGAAGACGGAGGATGTCCGGTTCACCACAAAGTAACCGTTGAGGAGATTGAAAAAGCCCGTAAAGAGTTCCCGAATGCGACGGTTATCTGTCATCCGGAGTGTTCTCCTGCCGTGCAGGAAGCATCGGATATGATTGGTTCAACGGGCTATATGGTTCGTAACTGCGGAGAGAAGCAGGAGTGGATTATCGTCACCGAGTGCGGTATTCTCCACCCGCTGAAAAAACACTACCCAGAGACGGTCTTCCACGGAATCGAAGCGGTCTGCGACCAGATGAAGCTTATCTCCTTACAGGACCTCTATGAGACCTTAGCCGAAGGAAAGAACGAGGTCATCGTAGAGGAAGACATCGCAAACCGTGCCCGCAATGCAATCGAGCGGATGATTGAGGCATCAGCCTGATGGAGCGAAAGGAACTCCTGAAGGCATTTTTAGCCGAAGACGCTGTTGAAAGAGACATCACCTCGCAGGCACTGCTCGAGAACACCTATGTCTCTGCCCGCATCGAAGCACGTGAGGAGATGACACTCTCCGGCATCGAAGAGTGCGTGGAAATATTCGGGCTGGTCGGCGTTGCCGCGCTGCCGGAGAAAATGGACGGCGAGAAAGCCGCACCCTATGAGGTTATTCTTCGCCTTCACGGAAGAGTCCACTCGATTTTAGCTGCCGAGCGGACAGCATTAAACCTGCTTGGCAGAATGAGCGGGATTGCCTCTGCCGCTGATGCCGCAGGAAAACTCGCCCGCGAAATCAATGACCATGTACGGGTTGCCGGAACAAGAAAGACGGCTCCGGGACTTCGGTACTTTGACAAGAAGGCAATCACTGCCGGAGGAGGACTTCCGCACCGGTATGACCTTGAAGAGGCATTTCTGATTAAGGATACGCACCGAAGCTTCATTCCGGTCGATGAAGCGGTTCGCCGATGCCGTGAGTACTCGCCGAAAAAGGTCATCGACTGCGAGGTAGAATCAGTCGAAGATGCCCTTCTTGCCGCAAAAGCCGGAGCAGATACGATTATGTTCGATAACATGAGCCCGCAGGATATTGCCGGGACAATCTCTGCACTCAGCGAGGCAGGGCTTCGTGACAAGGTGATGCTCGAAATCTCCGGCGGCATCAAAGCGGAGACGATTGCTGCCTACAAAGGGCTTGACATCGATATCATCAGCATGGGAGCGCTGACTCATTCGGTGCGCTGTGCAGATGTCAGTCTGGAAATTGAGTGATGGAAAAACGAACTGCTGTCATGCTCGCCCTGTTTTCAGGGTCTCTTCTGGTAACAGCAGTATGCTTTGCGGCAGGACTTCCCTTTTTCTTTTTGTTTCTGTTCCTTCCGCTCTTCTTCCTGCCGAAAAGAGAAGAACGCAGATGTCCAGTCTGCGAATGCAGAGTACAGCCGGGCGATAACTACTGCCCGGTCTGCGGAGCACGGTTAGAGGTGTAGTCCTCTTCCTCTTCGTCTACCCCGTGCAGGTAGTACCACATATCATAGGTCTCAAAGAGTCCTGTTGCCTCTGCGATTTTTACGGCAAGTGTATGCCAGCAGTCATTCCCGTATCGGGATGCCGCACAACTGCAGAAGTCTCCTTCGATAAAATACTCGTCAGTGTTTCCGACGACAACAAAATAGTCACGGTATTTTTTCACCCGTCCTGAAAGGACAGCATCGACAGCTTCTGCTCCGCGTTTTCCGTAGGCGCCGATAAACGCCTGACGGACCGCATCATTGAGCTCGCCTTCTCGTTTCAGGACGGTGAACGGGTGAATCATGCGATAATCTGAGTCAGCGGAGTGCCGTCAATAAAAGTCCAGCCCTCACGGCGGGCGAGTGCCCGCATTCCCGGAGCCTCCAGGGCATAGTGCGTTGCCTCAATGCAGGGGATAGGTGACTCAAGCGCCATATTGTATTTCAGTTCGGATGCGAGATACGCCTGCGCACCAAGGGATGCTGCTTCTTCAATCAGCCCCCAGTCAAAGGCAGAGCCGCCGACAACAGCAATCCGGGAGATACCTTCAACATCGCCCCACACACGAAGACCGCAGCCAAGGGTTTGGGAAATCTCAGAAAGCGGAGTGGTCAGTGTTCCGACAACTCCCAAAGACATCCGCACACGGTCCGTCAGACGAAGCTCTTCTGCTAACGCATCGTTGATGCCGCCTTCTGCATGGTCAAAGTTAGTGTGCATGGCATACAGATTCACATCAGCTTTGATAAGCGGGCGAAGAATCTCTGCATTTCTGCCGACAACACTGTGCATCGCATTCCAGAATGCCGGATGGTGGACAACGAGCGCATCAAATCCGCCGTCTGCTGCAGCGTTAACAACTGCCGGTGTTGCATCAAGAGCACAGGCAATTTTCTCAATCTCGTCTTTTCCCTCAACCAGAAGACCGATTCTGCCGATGTCAAACTCCTCGGCAAGCTCCGGAGGGGCGATGCGTTCCATGCGGGCGATAAATTCAGTTCGGTTCATATCAGTTGTATTTCTTGATGCGGATTTTTTCTTCCTCAACCGGAGCAGCTGCGGCAGTCGGGACAATGGTTAATGCATTGATGAAGACAGAGCGCTCATTTCCGACTTTGCCGAAAACCGTTCCCAGAACCTCAACACGTGCGCCGACACCGAAGAGACGTTCCGGAAGGGCAAAGCGGCGGACAACAATCTGACCTGTCGAATCCTTGATGATATAGGTCGGCTTGTTCATGTTGATGCCGGAGATTTTTACAACCTCTCCTTCAAGAAGGACCGGTACTCCGCGCATGGAGGAGGTAATCTGCTGGGCCTTTACCTTTCTTGCTGCGGCACGCATGGCATCTTTGTTCTTTAATACCTGCTTTTCATTGGAGTACATCAGAATAAGCGGGAAACCAAGTAAGATGATACATAAAGGAACTCCCATCCAGACGTAAATCCATTCGCCGGAATCAGCAAATGACATTGCACAAACAATGGCAAAGAGGACGGTAACTCCAAGGAGGAGCGGAGGAGTTCGAAGGGTGATGCCTTTTACTATCATTGATTATAGGTGGGTTTTCTGAGATGATAAGGGTGACAGCCTTATCACCTCCAAAAACCCACTCTTATACATCAATGGTACGCCGCCTGATTAAAATCCCGCCCATGCTGGCCGCTACCATCAGTATGGGAATTGCCTCACTTGATGGAGTCCTCTTCAAAGAAATCGGGAACTGCCCCCACTGCGGAGGACGTCCTATGCCGTATGATACAAAGACGAAGAATTACGCAACGCTGATACTTCCCGGAGGGGCTCAGACAGTTACTGTAAAGGTACGCCGGTTTCTCTGCAAAGAATGCGGACGCTTGCTGTATGCAGAAGAGCCGTTCTATCCGGATACGCGGGTCGGGTCTGCAATCATCGACCTCGCGCTGAATCTGTCGCGTACGAACAGCTATTCTCATGCAGCAGCGATTATGGAAGGTCTCGGGATTCAGATGAACCGGAGTTCAGTCAGGAACTACGCACTCTCTGACCTCCCGATGACCGGATTCAGCAGTCTCTACGGTCTGCCGCTGCCGAACTCGCTGATTTCCCTGATGGGAAAGAGTTTTTCCGGCACGGATGAAGAGACAAGTGCAATTCTGCAGGCAAGCGGGTATCCTTCACGGTATCTTCCGCCGGAGAATAAAGCAGGAACAGCAGCAGAGTTTTTCAAAAAGAAGAGAGGATAAGATATGACAAAACCGGAGTTTCGTTTCGCAGAAAGAAAAGACACAGCGCTGATTCTGCAGTTCATCAAAGACCTTGCTGAGTATGAGAAGATGGCAGATCAGGTAGTTGCGACATCTGCAATGCTGGAAGAAGGGATTTTTGAGAAGAAGAGAGCAGAGGTACTGTTCGTGATGGAAGACGGACGCGAGGTCGGGTTTGCGCTGTTCTTCCACAACTTCTCGACCTTCCTTGGAAGAGCCGGACTCTACTTAGAAGACCTGTTTGTCCTGCCGGAGTATCGCGGAAAAGGATACGGCAAGGCAACGCTGAAAAAGCTTGCACAGATAGCTGTAGAGCGCGGATGCGGACGGTTTGAGTGGTGGTGTCTTGACTGGAACAAACCAAGTATTGACTTTTATCTCTCGCTTGGCGCTGTACCGATGAGTGAGTGGACAACATACCGGGTAACCGGCGATGCACTGGTTACACTGGCAAAAGAAGAATAAAATACGCAGGACGGCAGTTAAAACTCAAGCCGTCCCTGTTTTGTCGGCCTGCTGACCCCGAGCACCGAGTATGCTGCAGTGCGAACTGCATCGAGATTCTCCGGGGCTGCATAGACGCCAAGCCGCCACTGTTCCTGACGGGTCGCATTCATCAGCGGCAGAAGCGGCACCAATTCTTCAAACGGCACATAATCATGCATGCTCTTGACCCGCACCTGCATCTGCATGTCTTTTCGAAGAGGCGGAATGTCCAAGATAACTGCATTCTCATCAACGCCTGCCGTCTCTGCAATCTCCAGAGACAGACGTCTGCGGGAAACAGCGTCAAGCCGGGTCAGCCGCGGCATCTCAACCAACTCGCGCCCCACATACAGCGCACGCTTAAAGAGCCGGCGGGTGCGAATCCGCATCATCAAATCGCGAGCTGCAGCATTTTCCGAATGAAGAAGCGTGATGCTTCCTTCCGCATCATCCATCCGCATAAACGCATCAATAGTCTCTTTCGTAAAATGCAGACGGCCGGCTGCGAGGAACATCTCCTCAGCGATTCTGCTTACATGGTGATAGTAGACCGATGGACCCATCAGTGTCCGGGCGATTAACAAAGACTCGGCAGCAGCAACGCCGGAATCCTTCAGAACCAAACCCTGCTCCGCATCCATAACCAATGACTGGATCAAACGGTTTGCATCAAGCGTCCCGTACGGCACACCTGAGTAGTGCGCATCACGCAGGAGATAATCCATCCGGTCGACATCCAAGTCCCCATGGATAATCGAAGCCAGCCGGTGCGTGCCGGAAATTATCCCCGCAACCTCACGGATATCACAGCCGATTGTATCCAACTGCGGCTGCAGGATATCAGCAAACGGCAGAATATCGTCATGCGAAAACTCGCCGAACTCTGATCTCAGACGCTCGCTTGCATGTGAATAGGGGCCGTGCCCTATGTCATGCAGAAGCGCTGCAGAACACACCAGAAGCCGCTCATCTTCTGCAAGCCCCACACTCTGACAGACCTTATCCGCTAAAGCCATCGCACCAAGCGAATGCTCAAAACGAGTATGGTTTGCCCCCGGATACACCAGATACGCAAAGCCGAGCTGGCGTATATGATGCAGGCGCTGCAGCAGCGGAGAGTCTAAAAGAGGGATGAGTTCGTCTGGAACTTCAATATAGCCGTGAACAGGATCTTTAATCTGCTTTGTCATCAGAGCCACCTGAACTCTGACTTCTTGTGCGTATCCTCTTCATTGGACTTCTTCTTTTCCGAGAGACGCACCTTCTCCCCATAATCCTTCGGCATCGGGACACGGGTTACGCGGATTCTTCCTTCATCATCTTTGGGTCTCAGAGTACTGCCGGCAGAAATCTCCCGGTCTTCATCCTTTGGACGCTGAGTGCTTCCGAAGCGTACTGCTGAGTCAACATCACGCGGACGCTGAACCTGCGAAATCCGCACATCATCAGTCTCCTTTGGGCGCTGAACACCGCCGATACGGACAGCAGATTCAGAATCCTTCGGCATATCCTTTCGTCCGAGGTCAGCCAT
>JAFZFW010000001.1 GCA_017555685.1 Methanocorpusculum sp. | reverse complement strand
ACTCACTACAACCATAGCGATAATGGCGATTCCAAACGAGTAAATCGAGAAGTGCATCGGAAGTGCCGGACCGAGCTTGAAGTAGCTGTAACAGCCAAACACCAGAGCTGCCAGAATACCGCAGGTCATAGAAGCAATCGCTCCCTTTGCAGTTGCACGCTTCCAGTACAGACCTGCAAGCAGAGGAACAGCGAATGCAGAAAGCATCATACCAATACCGAGCCAGATTAAGAAAGCCAGCATCTCCGGCGGGTTAATTGCCAGAATCAGCGAGATAGCTGCTGCCAGGAACACACAAATCTGACTGATGCGGACAACCTGACGCTCAGTTGCCTTCGGTCTCAGCATCGTCTTAAAGATGTTCCAAGAGAAGTCAGTACCAATCGTCAGCATTAAGCGGTCGGTAGTAGACATCACAGCCGCTAAAACAATCACCGCAAAGAGTGCAGTAATCAGCAGAGTCGGGCTTGCCGCCTGAATACCGTAAAGCAGGGCCGCACTCGGATTTGCCAGAACTGCTGCAGATGCCTCCGGACCGAGAGCTCCGGTCTCTGCCATAGCACGGACTGCAAAGCCGCTGATCTTAACCAGTAACATAATCACGACATAGATACCAAAAGCCACAAGCGGAGACCACTTGAAGTAAGATGCCTTCTTTGCCGCAAACACATTGGAGAGAACGTGCGGAGCACAGGCAAGACCGACCATCAGCATGATACCAAAGGACACCAGGTACTCCGGCGTACAGTATGCATATGCTGCATAGTTTGTCTCGAACCACGGCATCACGAGGTTCGGATCAATCGATGCAAGAACATCATTAATTGCCGTCATTCCGCCTGCGTAGCTGATGATAAACGGTGCGACAAGTAAAACACCGAAAATCAAAATCAGTCCCTGCACAAGACCGGTCCAGGAAACCGCGTACAGACCGCCGATAACCGTATAAACCGTGATAATAACTCCTGCAATAAGCAGAGCCTGCCAGTGTTCCAGACCAAATGCCCACATCAGAACAACGCTGATTGCCGTGTACTGACCGACTAAGTAAATCAGAGAAACAACAATGCTGGCAAAAGCCGATAAAGCGCGAAGTTCGCGATTGTTTTCATATCTCAGGGCAAAGTAATCCGCAACAGTCATACATCCCTGCTTCTTTCCAATACGGTTCAGCTTGGAACCAAAGAAAATAATACAGAAGGATGCTGCAAGCGGCACAAAAATCTGTTCCCAGATTCCCGGCCAACCGGACTTAAAGCCGAACTCACTCGTTCCAATCAGCGTCATACCGCTGCAGATGGAACAGACAATCAGAAGAGTAAACAGCCAGAAGCCAAGATTTCTTCCCGCTAAGATGTAATCTTCCGAGTTTTTAATTTTCTTTGAAGCCCAGACACCGATACCTAACAGTACAACAAAGTATACCACCATCAAGATCAGCGTAAGGACAGTACTCTCTCCACCTAATGCCATAATTACTCCTCCTCCTCCTTCGGGAACAGAATACCCCATATCAGCAGGAGAACCAGTATCAGAAGGATGGAGCCGCCAACAGAAAAGACCGTCAGCTCTGGTAATCCCAATATCATACTATAATATGACACGTGTTGACATATAACATATATGGTTTGAAGAGGATAAAAACATCCTGCAAACACAGAAAAAAGAGGCGGGGAGAGGGTTAAATACGGATGTATTTACCAACGCGCAGAATGCCTTTTGCATTCCGGTGTGCAAGGTCGCCCTCGAACTCAATCAGAGTGTGGCCTTCAACAGCAGCCTGACCCTTCTCACGGAACGTGGCAAGGAAATCGGTTACCGTTCCAAAGATATCGGCCTCTCCGTCAAACATATCTCCGCACGGCATAACCGCATCGCCTTCGATAATCAGACGGCCGCCTTTCATGTTGGCGCCTGCATGAATTCCGGCATTTCCTTTCACGCGGACAGTACCTCCGAAAAGACATTCCGCACAGTAGTCCCCGACATTTCCTTCGACAAGAATCTCTCCTCCGCGCATGCCTTTTCTGCCGCCGCGGTATCCGGAACCGCAGTAATTTGCCGCGTTTCCGTGACAGACGATTTTACCGCCCAGCATCTCACGGCCAAGCCAGTCGCCTGCATGACCCATGATCTCAATCTCTCCGCCGGTCATGAAATCACCGCAGTGCATACCGATATCACCCTCGATGATGATTTTACCTGCCGTCATGTACTCACCGACACGTTTTACGCGGCTGCAGTCTCCAACTAAGATAATCTCAGTGGTTGCAGGTCCTGCTGCTTCTCCGTCGACTCTGATATCAAAGACCTCGGTAATCTTCTTCTTCTCGTTTCCGACAAAAAGGGAGAGGTCGATGGTCTTCGACATCGTTTCCGGACAGATTGCTTCCGCTTCAATCGGGAGTCTGCAGTCTGCCATCTCTTCCCGCATGATAAGCGTAATTCGTCTCATAACTTCGTCTCCGTTTCAATCTTCATACTGCGTTTGATGTAGTACTTCTCGTCAACCGGATAGTTCTCCATTCTGATGGTGTAGTATTTTTCAAAGACATTGACAAGCTCAGGGTCGCGGCTCATCTCATATGCTGCCGGAACCTTCGGGGAACACCAGAAGGTTCTGTTTAAGTCGTCAGCAAGGATGACATCATCACGGGAGACTAAGACTCCGCCTTTCATGGTGAACTTCGTCTGGGCAAAGCCGCGGATGATTTCTGCGTACTGTTTGGACGGGTCAATCTTATCCGGTCTGATCGGGTAGACAGCAATGTCTGCATCTGCTCCGACACCTAAGTGACCTTTGCCGAACTGGTCAAGACCTAATGCACGGGCCTGTCCGGCACGGGTCATGACAGCAATCTCTTCAAAGCTGAGTTCGCGGTCGAGCGCTGCAAGGCAGGTACGCTTTCCGGTACTCTTGTGAACCGTTGCAAACTCTTTGTCACGGTACTCTTTGCTCATGAGAAGACCGATGATTTCCGGATACTTCACAAACGGTGCACCGTTCGGGTTGTCAGTCGTGAGAAGACACTGCCACGGGTTTTCGACAAGGAGCGCAAGCTCAAGACCGATTGCCCACATGATACTGTTGACAAGGTTCTTCCTGCGGTACATTACCGGAATAACTCCGGATGCAGTCTCCATCTCGACATCATGGTTACTCCACTTGTCCTGGTGCAGACGATAGAGGTTAAACTCCATCGGACCGTCGGCAGTCATGGTCGTAGTTCTGCCGAACATGACCTGACCCATATCAATGGTAATCTGCGGTCTGCGGTTTACCATGTTTGCAACCGGTTCACTCTTCGAACAGAAGTCGGACCAGCCCGAACCGCCGTAGGAGTGGAACTGTACGTGGGTTAAGTAGGCAGTCTGGCGTTTCTCGTTTAAGTCCGGAACCAGACCCATCGTTCCGATGGTACAGGTATAGTTTCCAGGCTTTCCTAAGTTGTTGCAGTGGAGGTGAATCGAGTGCGGGAGTCCCAGCATCTCGTTTGCCTCAATCATTCCGGTGATGAACTCAGCCGGAGATAAGTTGAAGTTCGGGATGGGTTTTCTGATACACTCAACATTCTTACCCCAGCTCCACATCTCAGCCCCTAACGGATTGGTGAGTTTGACACCATATCCTTTGACGGCATTGAGTCTCCAGGCAATAAGACCTGCGGCACGTTTGATATCGCCGTTTGCAATTGCCCGCATGACTTCCCAGTCACCATCGAAGAGGGTTAAGACCAGACCGTCCTGCAGCGGGGTGTGACGGAACTCTTCATGGGTATGGCGTGCCTCTAATGGAGCCATAGCACCTTCGGTTAAGGTGGTGTATCCCATGTGGGCATAGCGGTAACTGTTTCCGTAAGTGGTCGGGATACTGTATCCGGAGACAGCACGCATACCGTTCTTTCTCGGGGCACGGCCGGCACGCATATCCTCCGGACTCATGTAGCGGCCGAAGTTGACCTTCGTTCCGCAGATGTGAGTGTGGGAATCGACACCACCCGGAAGGGTTAAGCATCCGGCAGCATCGATTACCTCGGCATGTGCCGACGGCTCTTCTGCAATTTTTCCGTCAACCACATAGATGTCGCGGATTTCGCCTGCGACCCCGTTTGCCGGGTCATACACACAGGCATTCTTAATGATATAATCCGTCATTTGTATGCCTCCTGAACTGCCTGAACATTGCGGACAACGTGAATGGACTGGTTCGGACAGGTATCCATACAGACCTTGCATCCCTTGCAGAGATCATTGTGGAGCACTCTGTTCTTTCCGCGTTCGACACGCATTAAGACATCGTCAGACATGGCAGTACCGCCTGCACCAATGTGCGGGTCGATTTCCCGGTTTGCCGGGCATGCAGTACTGCAGTTTCCGCATCCCATGCAGGCCTCCTCGTCAACGACAACTTTGTACTCGTGGATGAAAGCAAGTCCTTCCAGACGTTTCTTGTCTAAGATATCCCCTGAGGTTAAGACCTCTTCCGGACATGCTTCAACACAGTATCCGCAACGGACACAGTGGCCGTAGGTGATCCGCGGCGTCCACTGTCCGTTCTCGCAGACGACATCAATGGCTCCCTGGCAGGGGCAAATCATCTTGCACGAGAGACAGTTCGTACACTCCTTGTCCGTAATCTGCGGGAAGTCGCGGAAGTACGGCGGGTTTTTCAGCGGCTCGGTCTTTGCGAAGAAGAAGCTCTTCAGCCATGCAGGGCGGCAGAACTCTTTGAGGTAGGAAAGTACCGACATGGTTCAGCGCTCCGCACAGGCGATACACGGGTCCGCACTGATAAAGACCGACATCACGTCAGCAGCAGAGGATAAGTTCTGCATCATAACGTGAGCGGCTGTTTCAACGTTCATAATCGACGGGGTCTGGATAGCAACAGAGAGGACTTCACCGTTTTCGTCAACAGCGATGTCATAGGTTAAGTCTCCGCGTGGTGCTTCGATGGTGTGCTTCACATGACCGGCAGTGACTTTTCCGCCGAGACGAACCGGACCTGCTTCCAGCTTGCCGATTGCATTGCTGACAATCGAAGAAGACTGGAACAGCTCATCGAATCTGAGCATAATGCGGGCGAAGTTGTCTCCTTCAGGGCGGGTAATCATGTGCCAGCCGAGTTCGACGTACAGCGGCTCGTTTGCACGGGCATCGCACTCCATACCGGAGGCACGGGCAGTAGGACCTACCACGCCGGATGCCTTTGCATCCTCGACTGAGAGAATACCGATTCCCTTGGAACGAAGAGCGATGAGTTTTCCGGTCTCAAACATTTTCACGTAGCGTTTGAGTTCACGCTCAACCTTGTCCAGTGCGGAGAGGATGTCGGCAAGAACTGCGTCAGAGACATCCTCGCGGACACCTCCCGGCACCACATAGGCAGACATGATACGGGTGCCGGTCATCTTCTCGATGGCATCCATTACCGTCTCACGAAGGTTTAACAGATACATGGCAAGCGTCTCGTGCTCAATGGTGTAGCAGTACGAGTAGTTTGCGAGCAGATGGCTCTGCATTCTGTCAAGTTCGTTTAAGATGATACGCAGAAGCTGTGCTCTGCGCGGAACTTCGATTCCGCTGATTGCTTCAAGCGCCCCGACGATTGCCGTGTTGTGAACCACAGAACAGATACCGCAGACACGCTCTGCAAGGAACATGGTTTCCTGCCATGGGCGGCCGACCATAATCTTCTCGATTCCCTTCTTCACGTATCCGAGTTCAACCTCGGTACGTAAGATACGCTCACCTGCGGTTTCGCATTTGATGCGAAGCGGTTCCTTGAAGCATGGGTGAACCGGACCTACCGGCAGTGAGACGTCAACTACTTTTTTCATTTCTTCGCCTCCTTTTCCTCATGGTTTTTGAACAGCTCATCGGCTGCTGAGAGAATCGCGTTGATAATCTCGGTTGGTCTCGGCGGACATCCCGGAACAGCGGCGGTTACCGGGATGTACTTGCTTACCGGCGGGTCAATAACACAGCCCGGGCGGTTGAAGACACAGCCGGAAATCGGGCAGTTTCCGATGGTGACAACAGCTTTCGGTTCCGGGACTCTGTCAAAGAGGTCCGGGAGTTTGTCAATCCACTGCGGGGACATGCCTCCGGTGACTAAGATCACATCAGCCTCGCGGGGATT
>JAFZFW010000029.1 GCA_017555685.1 Methanocorpusculum sp. | reverse complement strand
TCCGCCGAACCGGGCGGCAAGATCTTTTGCCTTCTCTTCGGTCCGGTTCGAAACCGTGAGCTTTGCCCCGCGTTCTTTGAAGTAAAATGCCGCAGCAAATGCTGCCCCGCCTGCTCCCAGGAGCAGGACCTTTTTCCCTGCCGGGTCGAAGCGGTCAAGCGTTGCGGCAACACCAAGCCAGTCTGTGTTATCGCCGGTAAGATCACGGGTTATCGTGTTTACTGCCGAAATCTTCTCCGCTGCAGGAGTGAGCCCGTGCAGGAAAGACATAATCGCCTGCTTGTGCGGGATGGTCACATTCAGCCCTTCGAAATCATAGACCCGCATCATCTCCGGGATGAGGGATACTTCATCCTCCGGGGTCGGGATCTTCACATATGCCCCGCGAATGCCGGCCGCAGAGAATGCCGCGGTATGAATCGCCGGGGAAAACGTCCTCGTCAGCGGGAAGCCGATGACACCGCAGAGTTTTGCATCAGAGCCAAGACCTGCCGCTTCTGCTACCGTCAGCTGTCCCGGAGCAGAACCGCTCTTTTCCGATACCGCACAGTACGATACCAGCGAGCCGAGCATATCTGCCCTGATGCGGGTTACCTTTCCGGCATCACCCATCCCGATGATGATAAACGGCCTGCCCCGGCTTCTCAGCTCCGCGGCCGCGTCAGCGATTGCCAGCAGATCCTTTGGTCCGCGAACCATAAACGCGGCCTTGGGAATTCCGGTCTCTTCCAGGTCACCGAAAAGTGCGACAATCTCTGCCGCATCCGGGGTCTTTTCGAAGTCATGGTACGAACAGACCGTCTTTCCGGGAAACGCTCCTCTAAGTGCCGAGTCTGATTCGATATCGACAAAGTCTGCTCCGGCAGCAAGAGCTTTTACAAACATCTCCTGCCGTGCTTCATCTTCGGTTGAGCGGATAGTAACAATCGTCAGCTCCGGCTGGGAGACAAAGGAGAGGTCAGTGACCGGCTCCTCAAACATATCCAGCCGGAACTCGAATGCCGTACAGCCAAGGCTTCTTGCTCTTTCAATGTCTTCGGTGTTGGTAATTACCGCACAGATGTGTGTCATTTCTCAAGGATAGTCTCAGCCATAGCATGACCGAAGTGTCTGCCGCCGGATTCCAGACGGACCAGCACTTTATCGCCGATGCTGAGGTCTGCAACAGAGACAGCTCCTGCCGGAGTTCCAAGACGGATGGTCTCTGCATTCTGGACAACAACCGAATGCTTTCGTCCGGCTGCTTCTGCTTCGATTAATATCATCGGGCGGCGTTCGATTTTCACTCTGCCGGTATCTACCGAGCGGAGAGTTCCGTCCGGCAGACGGGAAAGCAGCGGAGTGCCTGCTTTTACCTCGGAGAGGTAATGGGTTGTTCCGTCCGGACAGAGGATATAGGAGTGTACTGCTCCGGCATTTACTCTGAAAGGTCTGGAATTGACATACTCGCTGTCAAAACTTTCCGAGCAGATGAGGAACAGACATGCAGAAGACGAGCCGATTAACATTCCCTCTCCCTGTTCTAAGAGAGAACTTGTGTCAATGCAGACCCGGTCGCCTAAGGATAGCGGAGTAATCCCGGTGACAACGGCTTGCGTGAGGTCTGCCTCAGGCATGGATTCTTCTGCGGATTTGCCAAAAGCGGCAAGTTCGGAAGGAGAGGAGGGGACAACAGCAATTCCGCTGCAGCCCACTTCCATCGTCTCCCGGGCAAGCTTTGCCTCGGCAGGTGTTGCCACACAGGCATAGAGCTTTATCCCGGTGCTCTGGAAGCGGGAGATGAGATTTTCCAGCGGAATCACGCGCCAGTCTGCCGGATTTACCACTGCGTACGGAGTGGTTACCCGGTATGCCTTCTCCATCCCTTCCGCATCGGCGATATCGACAAGAGTGCCGATTTTTTCCCCGTCGAGATACAGATACTCCCCGTCTGCAACTATTGCATTGTATCGGGCAAGACGGGTAAATGCTGCATCTTCTTTTCTGATGATAATATCAGTAAAGCCTGCTTCAAGCGCTGCTTCTGCCATCATCTTCCGCTCTTCGTACGTCTCACCGAAGTCGGCACGGATAAGGGTTGGAGAAAGTTCTTTTGTCATGCTTTGAGGTGTTTGAGTGCGTCTTCTACGCTTGCGTCATTTAAGACAATGTCTGATACTGCTCTGGTGATGCCGACAATATCCTTGTGCTGGAAGATGTTGCGGCCAATCGATGCGCCCTTTCCGCCTGCATCAAGGGAGTCTCTTACCATGTTTAACATGTCAAGGTCGGAGTCCATCTTCGGTCCGCCGGCGATGACGACCGGAATCTGTGCCCCGCGGGTGACTTCGCGGAATGAGTCGATGTCTCCGGTGTAGCTGACCTTGGCGATGTCTGCACCGAGTTCTGCTGCGACACGGGCACAGGTTTTGATTGCGTCAACATCGAAGGAGTCGGCAATCTTTGGTCCGCGCGGGTATACCATAGCCAGAAGCGGCATTCCCCACTGTTCACACTTGCGGGCAATCTCTCCGGCGTTTTCAATCATCTGCGGCTCGCTGTCTGCGCCGATATTGATATGGATAGAAACTGCATCCGCTCCCATGGCAAGCGCTTCTTCAACGGTGGTGACGATGACTTTGGAGTTCGGGTCGGTTCCAAGCCCGGTTCCTGCAGATAAGTGGATGATTAATCCGATATCCTTTCCTGCATTTCTGTGACCGTATTTGACCATTCCCTTGTGCATCAGAACCGCGGTTGCTCCTCCTTCCGCGATTTTTCCGATGGTGTCACGCATATCGTATAATCCCGGAATCGGTCCCATAGAGATGCCGTGATCAAGCGGGACGACAACGACCCTGCCTGAATGTCTGTCAACAATTCTTTCCAGACGAATTTGTTTTCCGAACATAATCTATGCTAGATGTTAGCACGGTTAGCATTTGAATGTTTGCCCGATATCACGGGGAAAAGTACTCAGAGACATCATATATCATGCTACATGTTAGCAACGCGCATGAATGATGATACATCACCCGCAGACAGGAAGCCATGAACACACAATAATATCCTTACAGACTAAATGTATTCAGTAGTTATGCATATCCCAGAACTTCTCGCTCCTGCCGGCTCACCTGAGGCGCTCAAAGCTGCAGTCTATGCCGGATGCGACGCAGTCTATCTCGGCGGAAGAATGTACGGGGCACGTGCCTATGCCTCGAACTTCGACAACGCCGGGATTTTGGATGCCGTCGCATTCGCTCACAGCCACGGCGTCAAAGTATATGTGACGGTAAACACGCTTCTGCGCGACAGCGGCATGAAGGAAGCCGCCGAATATTTACGCTTCTTATCCGATGCGGACGTTGATGCCGTCCTCATCCAGGATGTCGGCCTCTTATCCCTCGCCCGCGAAATCGTCCCGGACTTACCGCTGCACGCAAGCACCCAGATGACCGTCACCAACCGGGCAGGGGTTGAGTTTGCCGCAGAGCACGGCATCTCCCGCGTTGTCTTAGCCCGCGAAGTAACGCTTTCCGATGCCGCCGAACTCGTCCGCGTCGGCGCTGAACTCGGGGTCGGCATCGAAATCTTCGCCCACGGAGCACTCTGCTACGCATACTCCGGCCAGTGCCTGTTCTCGTCTGCCATCGGCGGCAGAAGCGGAAACCAGGGAATGTGTGCACAGCCCTGCAGAAAACAGTACACCTTACTTGCCGACGGCGAAAGAGTCCCGACTGCAGGCGACTACATCTTAAGCCCCAAAGACATCTGCACCTACCCAAACCTCGCCGAAATCTGCGAAAGCGGCGTTGAGTGCTTAAAGATCGAAGGCCGTATGAAAGCACCCGAGTACGTTGCTGTTGTGACCTCCATCTACCGAAAAGCACTCGATGAAGTCGCAAAAGGCACCTTTGAGCCGAAGACCGAGGACATGGAAAACCTGGCATTCGCCTTCAACCGCGGATTTACCAAAGGATATC
>JAFZFW010000028.1 GCA_017555685.1 Methanocorpusculum sp. | reverse complement strand
TGAATATATTCTGCGTGTGAGATGATGAAGTTTCTCTTCACTCAGCAGAATCAGGAATACAATGAAAATACGGAATTGGTCCGTATTGTCATTAAGGAAAAAGGAAATGGTGGTGGTAAAGAGGAACTTACTGTTCTTCTTCGCCAAAGACATTCTCGTAGATCATGTCCGAGCCGGTTGCGTTTAAGCGTGCACGCTCGTCCATCTCTTCTGCGAATGCGAGAACCGGAAGGTCCATGTTCTGTCCCGGAGTGTGTCCGAACATCTTTTCAAGCTCGACCTGCTGGGCGTGCATGAAGAGTGCGTTTGGAATCTCCATCGGACAGAGTTCCTGACACTGACCGCAGTTGATACAGGAGTCTGCGATGTGTGCGAAGCGGATTAAGTGGAACATGAAGTCCGGCGGGTTCTGTCCCGGTGCTACTAAGTGCGGCTTTGCAGTGGAACACTCAACACAGTAGCAGATCGGACAGTTCTCGATACATGCACGGCATGCGATACAGCGGGAAGAGAGCTTCATAATCTTTGCAAGACGCTCGCTGCCTTCTCCGAGTTCTGCGAACTGGTGTGCACGTGCCTTGTCTCCGAGCTTGAGCATGGATGCTTCAACTTTTGCGCGGATCTCAAGTCCCTTCGGCTCTGGTGCACAGGTAGTTACTGCACCTGCTGCAACTGCAGAGTCAAGGAGTGCTGCACCCTTTGCGGAGCATACTTCAACGAAGGTTGCTTTGCCTGCTTTCTCGCCGATAACTCCCCAGTTACCGCATGCGAGGTCTGCCTGACGCGGGACCTTGCACTTGCAGCGCTGACAGTTCTGGCGTCTTCCATAGCCTTCCGGCGTTTCTTCGAGCTCGTCGATCTTGATTCCCTTGTGCTGGTGGTTGCCGTCTGCGTCGTTGTATTCAATGATGAACTGACCCTTGTCAATCTCCTCTTTGAAGACTGCGTCCGGGCTGACATCATATTTATCGGTAATCATATCGCGGGCAACGATCGGGGAGACAGTTCCTCCGCAGTTGAGACCGATTAAGATAATATTGTCGAGGTTAATCTGGTTGCGCTTTGCAAGCTCATAGAATGCCATTGCGTCACAGCCCTTGACCGGGACTGCAATCTTCATGTCCTTTGCTCCGCCGAGGTATTTCTTTACCATCTTTGCGGAAAGGAGAGTACCACAGTGGAGGGAACCTGCTGCCTTCGGGACTTCTGCTGCATCAGTGATGAGCTCGAGCTTTGCATCGTAGA
Organism: Methanocorpusculum sp.; assembly: GCA_017555685.1. Taxonomy (GTDB): domain Archaea; phylum Halobacteriota; class Methanomicrobia; order Methanomicrobiales; family Methanocorpusculaceae; genus Methanocorpusculum. The sequence continues at coordinate 7,536 of JAFZFW010000028.1, read as the reverse complement.
GGTCTTTTCCTTTTACAACAGCAAGGACACCGTCAACCATACCGGATGCAAGTGCGTGCTGAAGAAGAGAAGTTACTGCTCCTCCGCATTCTCCTTTGATGTCGGACGAGTTCGTCCAGCAGTATACCATATCGCCTTTTGCGGTCATATTCAGGCCTCCTTAATTGCGCCGTCAGAGAGTTTTTCAATCAGTTCGTATGGGGTGAGGATTCCTTCCGGTGCTGCAACTGCTGCCGGAGTCTCCTGTACCTGGCCGTCCCAGCTGGTGACGGTTCCTGCGTACTCACCGAATGCTGCAACCGGGATGACGGTTCCTGCGATGTCGGTTAAGACACTTGCGTTGGATGCAACGACAACGAGGTTCTCGACTTTGCCGAGTTTTTCTACGAGGTCAAGGTAGAGTTCAGTCTGGTACTCCGGGCTCTCTGCGAAGATGAGCATGTTTGCCGGGACTGCCTCTTCTGCCTTGAATGCAGATAAGGACGGGACACAGCCTGCTTCAACTGCTGCACGGCCGTTTGCGGTCTCGAAGAGAAGTCCGAACTTTGCGCCGGTTTCTTCTGCAACTGCTGCTGCTGCTGCGTACTGGCTTCCTGCCGGGCAGATGACAACTGCGTTTGCTGCTGCCTTGAGTGCTGCCTTGAAGTTCTCCGGAACTGCGAGCTCGCCTTCGGTGATTGCAGTTTCGTCTGCCTGAACTGCGGAGTAGTTCTCCGGTCCTGCGTAGAGTACTTTTGCTCCCTTGTCCTGTGCACGGAGAACCTTGCTTCCGGTGACCGGGAGGATTCTCATTGCGTTGTCGACGACAAGGATGACGTCTGCTTTCTCGAGGTCTGCAAGGACTGCAGTGGACTGCAGGTCTGCTGCGTCGGTGAAGGTCTTGACGGTCTCAACGCCAAGGACTTCCTTTGCGAGGCGCTGGACTGCTTTGATTGCCTCGGTCGGGTATCTGGTGGAGACGTAAACTTCTGCGCCCTTTCCTTTGAGCTCGAGAAGTTTTGCACATGCTGCTTCAAGGTCAGCTTCTGCTCCGCCGATGACCGGCTTTACAATGCGGAAGTTCTTGAGTTCAGATGCAGTGTGGAGACCACGGGTACAGAGCTTTCCACGGTTGACCGGCGATCTGTGGTACGGTGCAATACCGGAGATACCATCGTCGGTAACGATAAGATTCATACCGCATCCGGTTCCGCAGAACGGACAGATGCTGGATACATAGTTAAACCTCATATTATCCAATACTAAGTTTATGACAGGTGGGTATTTAAGGCTGAGTATCCGATTCTGTGTTTGGGGCAGTATCGGTGGGTTAAATACAGGTATTGTGTCTACTTTTGGGCAACATTGGTGGGTGCGCGCGTATGGGGTGGAAACGTTGGTAATTGTTGATATTTAACATCTGCAGAAAAAAAAACCAAAAACGTTTAATATGCGAGGGGGTCAACCTTTATGATGGCAGAGTGCGCTTTGACCGGTGTATTTCCTGCTAATGTAACAAACAAATAACACTAAACAACCTCGTTAATCATAGGATTTGAGATACGGATGCGTTTCATTGATTTTCTCATCCCCCCAAACCTCTATGATTCTATTCGGTCTGTTCTCTACATACCCTCTCAAGCAATACTCTTTTTCCGCGGGTTAACGTGGTTTGATAAATGTGTTTAACTTTTTCGCCCCATCGTGTTGTGTTTTGTTTAACATCCGGGTTTTCAGCGGGAGGGTCGGGAGGGAAAGAGATGAAAAAAAGGAGAGTGCGTTTCCCCAGCTTTTTACTGCCGGCAGTGTGTTATGATGTGCTTGATTTCCGGGATGATAATATCTCCCGCTGCAAGACTTGCCGCCTTCGGTGAGCCCGGGATACAGAACACTGCGGCATCACCAATCAGCCCGGCGGTTGCCCGGGAAAGCAGGACTGCAGTGCCGACCTGTGCCAGACTCATCTGCCGGAAGAGTTCGCCGAACCCGTCGATTGTTTTCCGGAACAGCGGAGTAACTGCTTCTATCGTGCAGTCATCCCGTGTCAGTCCGGTGCCGCCGGTGAGGACCACACAGTCAGCCTGTTCTGCCGCGGCATTTGCCGCCGCCCGGATATCCTCTTCCACATCAGCGACAAGCGTCTGATAAACCACCGGCATCCCGGCGGCTTCGAATGCCTCCCGCAGAATCTTTCCGGAGAGGTCAGTCTTTTCCGTCCTGCTTGTCGAGACAGTGATTACCGCCGCCCGAACGGTGATATCTTTGTGATGTTCATGGCTCATGCTGCCCCTCCGGCAATTCTGCGGAGAAGAGATGCCGCTGCATCGTCAGCATCAGCCCGCATCAGCAGAAGAGTCCCGTCTCCAAGAGCGAACGTTTCAAGCGGGATGCCGTCAAGCTCGCTGAGGTCAGCGCCTTCTGTAACACACACCCCGTGGCATCCGCGGGTCTTGAGCATGGAGACATCAGTCGATGTGATGTCGCCGAAGCGGACTCTGATGCCTTCTGCCGCCGCCCGAACGACAAGCTGTTCCGATCCTGCGGAATAGCATCCACTTAATAGTATAGTGTCTTTTAGTTCGTCTGCTGCGACATTGAGAATCAGCGCGACGGTCTCTCCTGCCTTGATTTCCTTTGTGCCCTGCGGAATATGGATGTAACCGTTTGACCGGATACCATTCATCTGCATACTTGCCGAGCGGACCTGCGGAAGCACCACAACCCGCCCGTTAACCTCTGCGGCTGCAGCATAGCGGAACTCATCGATGTCCTCGTCTGAACCGATGTCACATCCGGCTTCTGCGGAAAGCGTCTCCTGTTTTGGTCCGGCAAAGCCCCAGTCCTCGAGCAGTTCCCGGACAAAGAGCCGAAGCGTTGTCTGAGCGGCAAGCGGGAAGCCCGGCATGCCGATAACCGGCTTGCCCTGCACAATCCCCATCATCGAAGGTTTTGCCGGCTTCATCCGCACACCATGGAAGATGACCTCGCCGAGGTCAGCAATCGCCGAAGCCGTGAAATCCTTTGCCCCCATCGAAGAGCCGGCGGAGAGCAGCACAATCTCATTCTCGGAAACGGCTTTTTCAATCGCCTCACGAATGAGCTCCTGATTGTCTGCGACCGGCGGATAGCAGATAACATCCACCCCGAACTCCCGCAGATAGGCGGCTGTCATAATAGAGTTACTCTCCACAACCTCGCCTGCCTTCGGCATGGTTCCAACCGGAACAAGCTCGGTACCGGTCGGGATAACACCGACCGAGACCGATCTGACTGCGGCCTCCGTGATGCCGTATCCGGCAAGGGCTCCGATATCAAACGCCCGGAGCCGTGCTCCCGCCGGAAGCACCATGCGTCCGCCTTCGATATCTTCACCGGTTGCCCGCACATTTCGTCCGGCTTTAATCGGGGAACGGATAGTAATCTCTGTCGGCGTCTCCGAGCCGTCGAACTCCACATCCTCAATCATAATTACGGCGTCAAATGCTTCACCGACGACATTTCCCGTGTTCACCCGGGCAAAGTGTGTCAGAACAAGCGGATTGTTTTCGGCTGCCGCCTTCGTCTCTGCCGCACAGACAGCAAACCCGTCCATAGCAGAAACCGGGGACAGCGGAACAGAATATTGTGCATACAGCGGTTCGGCGAGAACCTTTCCTGCTGCTGCTTCGAGCGGGACAAAACGCGTGGCATATACCGGCGTTACTGCTTTTACGTGCGCGAGGGCATCGGCGAACGCAATCTTCTTCATAGCAGAATTGTTGTCCCTCTTTCTACTAATAGGTATGGGGAAAAAGTAAACTTGGTTAATTTAACACATGTGACTAAATTTGCACTTTTAGTTTACAAAAAGCGTAAAGTACATATGGTTTTGAACCTGATGTATCATTACTCTATGACTGACGCTGATGCTTTGATGACTGACGGTTTCGGCCGCCGGATAACGGATGTGCGGGTTGCCGTAAACAGCGCCTGCAATCTCCGCTGTGTCTACTGTCACCATGAAGGAGAGGCAGTAAACGGCTGTGTCTGTAATAATGCCGCATCTCCGCTCACCAAAGAAGAACTCATTGAAGTCCTGACGACTTTGCAGTCGCTCGGAGTGCGGACGGTCAAGCTCACCGGCGGTGAACCGACGCTTCGTCCTGACCTGGCAGAGATTATCCGGGCAATCCCGGATGGTATGGAGATTTCGTTAACTACCAACGGTACCCGCCTCAAAGACTGTGCCGCAGAGCTTGCAGAGGCAGGTCTTGTGCGGGTCAATGTCAGTCTTGACTCGCTGAAACGCGACCGGTATGCAAAAATCACCGGACGCGACCTCTTACCGGAGGTCCTCGCCGGAATTGATGCGGCACTTGCTGCCGGACTCACGCCGATTAAAATCAATACGGTTCTGCTTCCGGGAATCAATGACGATGAGGTCGAGGACTTCCTTGCCTTCGTCCGCAGCCGCGAGAATCTGATTCTGCAGTTTATCGAGCTGATGGACATAAACGGCTGGACAGACGGTATGCAGGAGGGAAAGAGCAACGCTGCTTTTGCCGCAGAACTTGAGGAACGGTTCATCCGTGAGGCAGAGACGGTAGAGACACGCCGTATGCATCACCGAAAGAAATACCTTCTGGACGGCGCTGTTGTCGAGATTGTTCGTCCGATGCATAATTTTGAGTTCTGCGCAAACTGCAACCGCATCCGCATCACCTCTGACGGGATGCTCAAGCCCTGCCTGCTGCGGCAGGGAAACGAGGTGAGTCTGAAAGGCAAACACGGCGATGCCCTTGTCTCCGCAATCGCGGAAGCGGTGCAAAACCGCTCCCCCTACTTTACGGAGGAAAGACCATGACAGAGATTCTGCGTCTGCAAACAGAAGATATTGATATTGGAAAGATGATTGCTGACACCCGCTCAACAGCAGACGGAGCACAGCTTGTCTTTGTGGGATGCGTCCGCGACGACGGGATGGAAGCACTCGAAATCGAGGCGTTTGTGCCGGTCGCAGAGACTGACCTGAAACGGATTGCGGACGAGTGCCGCGAGAAGTTCGGAGTAAACGCAGTCCATATCATCCACCGCTATGGACGGCTTGCCATGAGCGAGACGATTGTGGTGATTATTGTCTGTGCAGGCCACCGCGGGGAAGCCTATGATGCGTCGCGCTATGCTATCGAGCGGTTAAAGGAGCTGGTTCCAGTCTGGAAGCAGGAGATTGTTGACGGAAAGAAAGGAAACTGGGTGGAGATGCACTAATGCCGACTTTTACACACTTAAATGAGAACAATGAGGTCCACATGGTGGACGTGACTGCAAAGCCGGATGTGTCCCGCGAGGCGACGGCATCCGGGAAGATTTATCTGCGGGATTCGACGCTGAAAGCCATTGCGGAAGGAACAGTGGTGAAAGGAAATGTGCTGGCAACAGCGCAGGTCGCAGGGACTCTTGCGGTGAAGCAGACGTGGGCGCTGATTCCGATGTGTCATCCGATACCAGTCGGGGCAGTAACCATAGAGTTCGAGCAGACCGCAGAGTACATTGAGGCATCCTGCCGGGTGAAGACGTATGGTAAGACAGGGATTGAGATGGAGGCGTTGACCGGGGTTTCTGTGGCGCTTCTGACCATCTGGGATATGGTAAAGTCTGCCGAAAAGGATGAGAACGGGCAGTATCCGGCAGCGTGTATCACGGATATCCGTGTGGATGAGAAGTTGAAAGGTGCCTGATGGAACCAGTTACCTTTTCCCCGGTCGGTGTGGTACATTCGCCCCACAAGGAGCTTGCCGGGATGCCGGTTCAGCCGCCGGCTGCCGCGGGTTTTACGGGCGAGATTGAACTTCTGCCGGAGTATGCCGAGGGGCTTTTGGATATTGAGGGCTTTTCGCATCTGATGGTCTTTTATCATCTGCATAAGAGTGCAGGCCCGCTTCTTTCGGCAACGCCGTTTCTGGATACGAAGCCCCACGGGGTGTTTGCGTCCCGGATTCCGCGGCGCCCGAATCCGCTTGGGTTTTCGGTCGTGCGGCTTTTATCCCGCGAGGGCTGTGTGCTGAAGATAGGCAATGTGGATATCTTAGACGGAACACCGGTCCTGGATGTCAAGCCGTATGTGGCGGAGTTTGATGCGTATCCGGATGCGGCGTCCGGGTGGTTTTCCGGAAAGCTTGGCGGGATTTCGGAGAAGCGGTCGGACGATAGGTTTTTGTGAGGGCTGTATGGTAGAGATTCTCTGCACCCCGATAGGAACGGTCTCTTCTCCCTACAAAGAAAAAGAAGACGCCCCGCGGCAAGGCTGTCTTGCAAACGACATCAGTATCATCACACTTGGCGAAGCATACGTCCCGGCAGCAACATCCCTGAAGGCAGGTGACGACATTTTTGTCCTCTGCTGGTTTGACCGGGCAGACCGTAGCGTCCTGCTTGCACAAAACCGGCTGGAAAAGCCTCCCCGCGGAGTGTTCAGCCTTCGCTCGCCCTCCCGTCCGAATCCCATCTCTCTTACACTTGTCCGGCTGATGGAAATCGAGGGAAACACGCTTACCGTCCGCGGTCTTGAAGCGCTCGACGGCACGCCTGTCCTGGATATCAAACCCTATTATGACGGAATCGACGAACCGCAAAAAGAAGGCGTGCCGGTGATGCCGAAGAAATAAAGAAGACACAGCAGAGACATACGGGCATGAAAAAGGATGAGGGGCATTCTTCGTACCTGCCGGACAGGATGTTTCCTGTCCGGAACTGCAGAAACGGTTTTCGAGGTATTATATTCGTGAAATCTGAGCAGGAACCGCTGAACCGGAATTCGATTTCCAAAGATGCACAAGTTTCTCTGGATAATGGCAATGTGGTACGTTTCTGAGATTCTTTAACGAAGAGAGATACCCTTCCAGAAAATATTCGCGGTTGAGATAAATATAATTATGCTTTACATTTGCAACAAGTAAACCATGTTTGATTGTTTGTGCCTGCATCACCATCTCCCTATGATTTGCCGAAAAAAGTACAATTTGTAAATTAAATCATATTTACTTAATTTAAAAATTAATCAAAACATTAATCCTTGACACAAACATATATACCCTGCATGAAGAAATATCTTCTCCCGATTCTTACAGCACTTGCTGTTTTAGTCTTTGCAGTATTTTCTGCAGGATGTATCACTGGCGAAAATTACGAAGGAGAACAGCTCCTTGTCTACTCCGGCGCAGGTCTCAAAGCACCTATGGCAGAAATCGCCTCCGTCTTCTCCGAAGAGTACGGTGTTGATGTACAGCTCACTTACGGCGGTTCCGGCGTTCTGATTTCCCAGATGGAAACCACAAAACTCGGCGACATCTTCATCCCGGGCGGAGAACCGGACTATGAAAATGCCGTCAAGAAAGGACTGGTCGAAGAAGACTATCAGCTCATTGCATACCACATCCCGGTAATTGCCACCGCAAAGGGCAACCCGCTTGGAATCCAGACCGTAGCAGACCTCGCAAAGCCGGGTGTCCGCCTCGCCTTAGGTGACGAAGCAGCAACCGCAATCGGTAAAGCAGGCGTGAAAATCTTCGCAAAAGCAGG
>JAFZFW010000027.1 GCA_017555685.1 Methanocorpusculum sp. | reverse complement strand
CCTTCCGCGGATTCGCGATCTCGTAACAGATATTGCACCGGCGATTGCCCAGATGGCATGGCTGAATGCCGGTTCGTGTCGTGACTGTGTCCGCGTTACCACTGACGACATCGAAGCAGTAAGCCCGCTTCGTGAGTGCATCGAATGCTTCTCCTGTCTCTCCTCGTGTCCGGCAGTTGGGGCTTCAACCTATGCGGGACCTACGGCTATCCGTCAGCAGCAGCGCTTAAATCTCGATCCGCGCGACAAAGCAGACCGTGTTGAAGAAGCGGTTGCAAAAGGGCTTTTTTCCTGTACAACATGCCACAAATGTGTTGAGGTCTGCCCGAAGGAGATTGAGACGCCAAGAAAAGCCGTCGAAAAGCTTCGTGCGCTTGCAGTTGCCCGCGGGCTTTCTCTTCCGGCGCACAAATCGCTTGCCGCACTTATTGAATCGACCGGCCGCTCGGTTGAACGAAAAGAGCCGACCTTCCTTGAGCGTGTTGCTGATGTCATAGAACCAGAGGGTAAAGTACGTGCAACCGTTGGATTTTTCGTCGGCTGTATGTTCAACGCCCGCGTGGTACAGCCGGCACTTGATGCCATGGCTGTTCTGCAGAGAAACGGCATCCGCGTAATTATCCCAAAGACGCAGGTCTGCTGCGGCTCGCCGCTGATTCGAACCGGCTTTGTCGGATTTGTCCCTGAACTGCAGGAAAGAAACATCAAAGCCTTCGTTGACGCCGGTGTTGACACAGTTCTTACCATGTGTGCCGGATGCGGTTCAACACTTAAAAATGACTATGACACTCCGTTCCGTGTTGCTGATATCACTGAGTTCTTAGTCGAGCTTGGGTTCGAAGAGCCGGCAAAGGTTGCAGGCACGTATACCTATCACGACCCGTGTCATTTACTCCGCGGACAGAAGATTTCAGAACAGCCCCGCACTCTGCTTCGGGCAACTGCGGAATCATTTGTTGACCTCGCCCCCCGGTGCTGCGGGGCTGGAGGGGGTGTAAAATCCGGTCAGCCGGAGGAGGCAGCAGCCATTGGTGCGGTCCGCGCTGAGATGGTAAAAGATACCGGAGCAGATTATATTGTAACGGTCTGTCCTTTCTGCGAATTCCATCTCCATCAGGTGACAGGACTTCCTGTCAAAAACATTGCAAGCCTGATGCTTGAAGGATATCAGAGAAAAGACCGTGCCTGAATCCTGAAATAAAACACTCTATTCTCTTATTTTTTGAATCTGCAGGAAGCTTTTCGACCGTTTTGGAAACCGCCTTCTATACGCTAGTCTTATCTCATACAACGACCCATATTTTAAGCAATAATTATTGGCAGGTGCAGATAGACATGCGAGTCGTAATGAAGTTTGGTGGAACATCCGTTGGTGATGTTGATGCCATCCGTAAGGTTGTTGCCATTATTAAGGAATCACACGAACAGGGGAATGAAGTAGCGGTAGTGGTTTCTGCGATGACCAAAGTCACTGATCAGATTATCGCAGAAGCAGAGCGTATCGTTACCTGTACTGACAGGAAAGTGCTCGATACCTTCATGTCTGATCTCCGCACCAGACACATCACCACCCTTGAGGCAGTTGCTCCGGATTATGTCGAGGAAGTAACAGAACACATCGACATCCGCTTAGAGCGCCTGAAAAATATCTTAGTTGCTGTCCACAACCTCCGTGAGCTTACCCCGCGCTCCAGAGACTATATCATCTCCTTTGGTGAGAAACTCTCTGCACCGATTGTTTCTGCCGCCCTCCGCCAGATTGGAATCCCCTCCTTCCAGATTAGCGGATGTGACGCCGGAATTTTAACTGACGGTGTTCACGGAAACGCAACTGCTCTGCACGAGAGCTACGCCAGAATCGCAGAGCGTATCGGCTCCCGTCTCGCAAATGAGATTCCGGTTATTCAGGGCTTTGCCGGCTGTTCTAAAGAAGGGGCAGTGACTACTCTTGGCAGAAGCGGTTCTGACTACTCCGGAGCTATCATTGGTGCAGGAGTTGACGCAGATGAGATTATCATCTGGACCGATGTCGACGGCGTCATGACTACTGACCCGAGAATGATTTCCGAGGCACGTGTCATCGATTCCATCTCTTTCATTGAGATGATGGAGATGTCCTACTTCGGTGCAAAGGTCATCCACTCCAGAGCTTTAATTCCGGCTATGGAGAAGGACATCCCGGTCTATGTCAGAAACACCTTCAATGCATCCCACCCGGGAACACTGGTCAGCCGCGAAACCCACACTGACGAGCGTATTGTAAAGGCTGTTTCCTTAATCAAGAACAGCTGTCTGGTTTCTGTTTCCGGTTTCACCACCGGAAGACCGGGCGTTGCCGGAGAAATCTTCACTGCACTTGCCGAAGCAGGGGTAAATGTGATGCTCATCAGTCAGGGCTCTTCTGAACTGAACATCTCGATGATTATCACCGAAGACCAGATGGCACAGGCAGAACAGGCTCTTGCAGCAATCACTGAACGCGGTCTGGTTAAGAAATACAGCTTTACGACTAATGTGCAGGTCGTTTCCGTTGTTGGTGCAGGAATGCGCGGAACACCGGGAACCATCGCCCGCATCTTCAGAAGCCTTGGTGAAAAGCACATCAATGTTTTAATGCTGTCTCAGGGTTCGTCTGAACTGAACATCTCCTTTGTAGTAAACGAAGAAGACGGTATCAAAGCAGTTCGTGCAATCCACGAAGAATATCACCTTGACAAAGAGAGTGAGTAAACATGACTGAGAAATATTCCTACAAAGAAGCCGGTGTCGATATTGATTTAGAGGCAGACGGTGTAAAGACGCTGATTAACATGCTCTCCTACAAGCGTAACGGTGCTCACGGTATGCTTGGTGGTGTCGGTCACTTTGCCGGTTTAATCGACTTCGGAGACAAGGTATTATCCATGTGTACTGATGGTGTCGGAACCAAGATGCGTGTCGCAGATGACCTGCAGGACTGGACGACTGTCGGTATCGACTGTATGGGTATGAATGTAAATGACATGTACGTCATGAACATTGAGCCGATTGCATTCGTGGACTATATCGCAACCGAGGGCATCAACAAGGAACAGATGATTCAGATTGGTGTCGGTTTAAACGAGGGTGCACGCCTTGCAAACCTGAACATTGTCGGCGGAGAAACCGCAACCCTGAAGGGAATGGTCAACGGTCTTGACTTAGCAGGAACCTGTCTTGGTGTTCAGGATCGCGACAAGGTTGTAACTGGTGAAAAAGTTGCAGTCGGTGACGTTATCATTGGTGTCCCGAGTACCGGTGTTCACTCCAACGGCTACACCTTAGCCCGCAAAGTTGCAGAAGAAAACGGCGGCTACGACACTGTGCTTCCATCCGGCAGAACTGTTGGTGAAGCACTCTTAACCCCGACCCGTATCTACTCTGAGGTCTTAGATGTCTGCAGTAAGGTCGAAGTTCACGGAATGTGCCACGTCACCGGCGGAGGTCTGTTAAACTTCCTGCGTATCACTGACCTTGGTTTCTCCTTTGAAGACCCGCTTGAGGTTCCGGAGATTCTCCAGTGGATTGCAGAGAAGGGTCAGCTTTCCGACAACGAGCTCTACCGTACCTTCAACATGGGTATGGGCTTTGCCTTTATCGTTGCTCCGGAGAATGCAGAAAAGATTCTTGCACTCGTTCCGGGCTCCAAGGCAGTCGGTCATGTTATCGAAGAGCACAAGGTTCTCCTGCGCGGCCAGGAAATCAACTAATCTCTTCTTTTTTCATTAATTACGCAGATTCTTTTTTTGTTCGATTCTTTTCTGAATAGAAAGTATATATGCAGGCACCGCAAATATTCTCATATGGCTATTTCATTTGGTGATAACATTGACAAATCATTTGCCTATGCAAATGGTGCGCTCAAGAAATTCTCCGGGTGGTTTATCTTAATCATCCTCTCCCTGATTATCTACGGCTCAACCTTTGCAATGGTTTTTGCCATGATTGCGCTCCTTGTTGGAATTTTCATGACGCTTCCGACAGATATGGCCGGTGCTTCGTTTGTGACATCATCTGATGCAGTTGTTGCTGTATCTCCCGGTATGGTTGAGACGATGTCGTATTCTGCAAGTACAGACATGATGCTTTCAGGTCTCTTTATCGGAGGTATGCTTGCAGTTATTCTTGTTAGTACTGTGGTTATGCTTATTGCATCGTTCTTCATGTCTGGATTTATCCTCCGTGTCTACCGCGGTGATGAGGAGCTGAACTTCAAGAATCTCGGAAAAATGTTCTGGCAGGGTATTGTCTACTTTGTAATCATGCTCATCTATATGATTCCGTATTCGCTTGTGTCAGAGCTGGTGCTGTATGGTCCAATTTACAACACTGCATATTTCATAATCGCATGTGTCATCATACCGCTCTTCCTCTTAATCATCAGCACAGTTCTTGCCATTAATGCAGGAATCCGTTATGCAAAGGAAGGAAGATTCGGTGCTGCATTCCAGATTGGCAAACTCTGTTCCATCATTAGCAACATCGGATGGCTGCGCTACTTAGGGCACCTGATTCTGTTCATGCTTGTTGTTGGCGCAGTTGAGCTTATCATGATGATGATTCCGTTCATCGGCATCCCGCTTGTAATTATTGCCGTGCCGTTTATCATGATTTTCCAGGCAAAGTTCTTTGCAAACCTCTACGAATCTGGTGAGGCATTAGAAGAACCGGCAGAAGAAGTGCTTGCAGTGCAGGCAGAATAACACTCTTCTTTTTTTCTGGTTAATTCCGGCTTTTCTCTTTGATTATGTAAAGTGAGTAATGCAGAGCAAAGCTATCACTAAGAGTAGGGCAAAAAAAAGGAAATTATGGGTAAAGTATTCTTACTGTTTTAATG
>JAFZFW010000026.1 GCA_017555685.1 Methanocorpusculum sp. | reverse complement strand
CCGTGGTAGAAGCACTCAAGGCTTCCGTATGCCACAGTGTTTCCGTCACGCAGTGCTTTGATTACGTCATCCATGGTGGAGTCCGGGGAGAGGACAAGCCGGTCGTTTCTTCCAAATACCTGGAATAAGAGCTTGTCGCGTACGCCAAGTCCCGGGGACGGCCCGTGCCAGGCGTGTTCGCCGAAGTCGTTTACTCCTTGTACAGCAGGGAACGGGAACTTTGGGGCTGGTCCTTCCTCATATCCCGGCGGGACATGTCCGACAGACGGGATGTTCCAGATTACCCAGATGCATTTGTTTTTCTCATCTCCCGACTTATTCTGTACGATAACTGCAACGTATTGGAGGTCTGCCGGGACTCCTTCGAGCTGTATGCGTGGGGAGATATTTCCACCGTTTAACGTGCTTGACGGGGTGATGCCTGTTGCGCCAAGGTTAATAGTGATTGAATCCATACTCATACATTAGCAGGAAAGATTAATAGGTTATGGATAGAGGCAAAAAATGAAAAAACTGACAATATATACTGACGGAGCGTCCCGCGGAAATCCGGGGCTTGCTGCCTGTGCATGGATTATCCTTGACGGATGCGATGTCTTAGAGGCTGAATCTGCCGGTGTTGGGGAGAATACCAATAATTTTGCGGAATACACTGCGCTTATCAATGCCCTGCAGGCGGCAAGAAAGTACTGCACGCCGGCTGAGACTGAGGTTGATGCATACTCGGACAGTGAGCTTATGGTAAAGCAGCTCAATGGTCTCTATGCAGTGCGTGCTCCGGCATTAAAGGAAAAATATGCTGAGGTAAAACGGCTTGCGGCATCGTATGCTTCCATATCCTATACGCATGTCCGCCGGGAAAATCCGTATGTGGGTTCGTGTGACTGGCTTTGTAATCAGGCTCTTGATATGCTTTCCAAACGCGAGGAGGAAAAACGCCGTATCCCGAATCCGGTTTGTACGCCGGTGGGTGTTGTTCATTCTCCCTACAAGGAGAAGGGTTCTGCCCCGCGGCAGGGAAGGCATACAAATGATATCAGCGAACTGGAGATTTATCCGGAGTATACGCAGGCACTGCAGGGACTTTCTGCCGGTGATGATATTTTTGTCCTCTGCTGGTTTGACCGTTCAGACAGGATTCTGCTGAAGACAAAACCGGGTGAAGAGCCGCGTGGTGTGTTTTCCACCCGCAGTCCTGCCCGCCCGAATCCGATTTCCCTGACACTGGTAAAGCTGGTGGAAATCGACGGCGGACGTCTTCGTGTGCGTGGTCTTGAGATGCTTGACGGAACGCCGGTTCTGGATATCAAGCCGTATTATGCAGATATTGATTCTCCTGAGTCTGCCGAATGTTTATAGACTGCGAATGACAAACAAGTAATTAGTATGGATGCGATGAAAAAACAGCTGATTCTGCTTTTCTGCTCGACAGCTCTGCTTCTCGCATCCCCGTTTGTTGATTGCCGTATTCTGGCACTGACTGGGATAATCTTTGCCGCGGTGATGTATTTTGTGTTCAATATCCGCTACTTTTCAATCGGTACTGCAGTTCTTTCCCTGCTGTACGGGTTTTCTATCATCCCGGTCTCGGCGTTTGCCGGTCCGCTGGTGATGGTGCTGTTCGGCGAGGTTTTGCGGACGCTGTTCTATAAAACCGGTCATTCGCTTGCGGTCTTTGGTGCCGGGTCTGCTGCAGCGCTGATTTTTGCGATGGTTTATACGCATGAGTTTGAGCCGCTTGTGGGTTCTCTTGCGATTCTTGTCCTGCTGATGCTCAGGAGTATTTTAGGCGAGCGTGAGGACGGCTCGATGCTGAGTCTGGTCGGTGTCTCCATGACGATTGTCCTCTTTGAGGATCTGGAGTTTTTAGTTGACCTGCGAACTCTGGCGTTTGCGATTCTGCTGTGTGCGGCATTCGGCTACTTTGCGTATCGTGCAAAGACGATTGATTTAACCGGGGTTTTCTCTGCGGTTCTCTTCGGCGTTATTCTGATTTCGTTTACGGGGACGGTTACCTGGTTTATTGTCCTTCTGGTGTTTTTTATTCTCGGCTCGGCGTTTACGAAGTTTAAGTATTCGGAAAAGGAGTTCTTGGGGGTTGCGCAGGGAAAGCATGGCAAACGCGGGTACAAGAATGCGTTTGCGAATGCAGGAGTCGGTGTTGCGGCGGCGATTCTCTATGGTGTTACGGGAGATTTGCTGTATGCGGCTGTTTTCCTTGGTTCTGTCGCGACAGCGACGGCTGATACGATGGCAAGTGAAATTGGAGTAATCGGCGGCACTCCCCGGATGATTACAACTTTGAAGCGCTGTCCGCCGGGAACAAACGGCGGGGTTACGCTTGCAGGAGAGGCTGCCTGTGCTGTCGGGGCGTTGATTATTGCAGGACTTGGTTTCCTGTTCGGGATTGCTCCGTGGTATGTGTGCCTGGTTGCCGCGGTCGCCGGAGTTGTCGGAACGAATCTGGATTCGCTTTACGGTGCGCTCTTTGAGAATCGCGGGGTGTTTGGAAATTCGGGAACGAATCTTCTGGCGACTTTATCGGGCGGTTTAGTGGCAGCGGGGCTGTATCTTCTGTTGGCTGTTGTGTTCTTCTGACTGTGTGTTTTGCGTGTTTTTATGCGTGCGCATGAGATTTCGCACCGGTTTTGGGCGTTGATTGGTTTTTGAGTGTTCACTGATGTTTGCGGATTTCTGATTCGTGATGATTTTTGATGATTCTTGCTGTGAATAAGTTAATATGAATTAAAAAAGTGTCCCGGAAGGCATTTGTGGGCATGTGGGCAGCCCACAACCTCTGGTTACATATTTTTATAGTTTTGAAGAGAAAAGATAACAACAAGAGAAACGCTCTTTTGAAAGAGTTTGTCTCTTTTGGAAAGATAAACTCTTTTACGCGAAAATTTTCGTTAAGTGATTTTGGTTAATTTTGATTTG
>JAFZFW010000025.1 GCA_017555685.1 Methanocorpusculum sp. | reverse complement strand
ATCATCCTCATCAGAGACAGCGACCGCAGAAACAACCGGTCCGCGCTCGAAGTTTGCCGTGATAGAGCGCACACCCTGCGTTGCTCTACCGTGACCCATGAACTCATCGAAGAGTGTTCTCTTACCGAATCCCTTGTCAGTTAAGAGGAACAGATACTTTGCCTTATCATCAACAAGCGTCAGACCACAGACACGGTCATCCTCGTACTTCATCTTGATACCAATGACACCCTGAGAACCGCGGCCGGTTGCACGCACATCATCTTCTCCGAAGCGTAAGGACTGACCGTAGGCGGTCGTTAAGACCACATCGGACTTTCCATCAGTCATGACAACATCTACAAGCTCATCACCGTCTAACAGCGTCATACCGATGATTCCTCCTGCACGCGGTCTGGAGAATAAGTCCTGACTGAACTTACCGACTCTGCCGCTTCTGGTTGCGTACAGGAAGTACTTGTCGGAATCAAAGCTTCTCAGCGGAATCACTGCTGAGACATCCTCGTCGGTCAGGTTGAGCAGGTTTACGATTGCCTTACCCTTTGCCGTTCTCGAACCTTCCGGAATGTCGTAGACTCTAAGCCAGTATGCGCGTCCCTTGTTCGTGAAGCATAAGAGATAATCGTGCGTGCTTGCCATGAAGACCTTGTCTACTACATCCTCTTCCTTTGTGGCCATACCGGTCACTCCGCGGCCTCCGCGCTTCTGCTGGCGGTAGACGTCAAGCGGGACACGCTTGATGTAGTTCTGCTCGGTTAAGGTGACTAAGACCTGCTTGTCCTCGATTAAATCGATGACCTCGATGTTTGTGCTCGATGAATAGTCGAACTTGGTTCTGCGGTCATCAGCATATGCCTCGCGGATATCCTGCGTTTCGGACTTGACAACGGTTAAGACATGCTCATCGGACTCCAGAATCCATAAGAGCTTGCGGACAACTTCCTCTAAGTCGGAACGCTCGGTTTCAATCTTCTTGGTCTCAAGTGCCGCAAGACGGCGCAGCTGCATCTTTAAGATTGCATCAGCCTGTGCCGGAGTGAAGTCGAACTTAGTGATAAGTGCTTCCTGAGCGACAGCCGGGTCCGGGGATGCACGAATCGTGGCGATAACTGCATCAATCATATCGATGGCCTTTAAGAGACCTTCTAAGATGTGCAGTCTGTCCTGAGCCTTCTTCAGGTCGTGCTCGGAACGTCTGCGCACAACCTCCATTCTGTGGTGGATGAAGTGCTTCAAAAGCTCCGGCAGGGATAAAATCTGCGGCTTCTTGTCAACGATTGCAAGGTTGATGATACCGTATGAGCTCTCAAGCGGAGTGTGCTTATAGAGCTGGTTTAAGACAATGTTGCCCTGCACATTCTGCTTTAACTCGATGATAACGCGGATACCGTCCTTATCAGACTCATCACGGATATCGGAGATTCCCTCAATCTGCTTGTTCTTGACAAGGTCTGCAATCTTTTCGATCATCACAGCCTTGTTTACCTGGTATGGAATTTCGGTGATGACAATCTGCTCGAAGTTCTTCTTGCGGTCCTCGATTTCGGCAACTCCGCGGCAGACAACCTTACCCTGACCAGTCAGGTAGGCATTCTGAATGCCTGCATTGCCCATGATAACTCCTCCGGTCGGGAAGTCCGGGCCCGGCAGAATCTTCATCATGTCCTGCACACTCATCTCCGGGTTGTCGATGAATGCATTGACTAAATCACACACCTCGCCTAAGTTGTGCGGAAGCATGTTGGTGGCCATACCTACTGCGATACCGGTTGTTCCGTTGACCAGTAAGTTCGGGATTTTACTCGGGAGAACATCCGGCTCAACAGAGGACTCGTCGAAGTTCGGGACGAAGTCGACGGTCTCCTTGTCGATATCCTCTAAGAGGGATTCGGCGGTCTTTGTCAGACGTGCCTCGGTATAACGCATTGCTGCCGGGGAATCTCCGTCAATCGAACCGAAGTTACCCTGACCATCTACTAACGTGTAGCGGTAGGAGAAGGGCTGTGCCATCTTCGTTAAGGTATCGTAGATAGCGGCATCTCCGTGCGGGTGGTAGTTACCCATGGTTGCGGCAACAGCCTTTGCGGACTTCTTGTATGCCTTGTCGCTGGTGTTGCTTTCGTCATGGTACATCGCATACAGGATTCTGCGGTGAACCGGTTTTAAACCGTCACGGACATCCGGGATGGCACGGCCGATGATGACACTCATCGCATAGTCGATGAAGCAGTTCTTCATCTCGTCTTCAACATTGATGAGCTCGACTCTGTGTCCTTCCTGCGGGTTCTCAGATGTCAAGGTTCTTCACCTCCCCTGCATGGCGCTTGATAAATTCTTTTCTTGGAATGACATCATCTCCCATGAGCTTCTCGAAGATTTCGTTTGCGTAGCTTGCGTCCTCAATTCTGACCTGCTTGAGCACTCTGTTCTGCGGGTTCATGGTGGTTTCCCACAGCTGACCTGCATTCATTTCTCCAAGACCTTTGTAGCGCTGAACTGAGATGCCCTTCTCGCCGAACTCGGCAACCGTGGTTTTCATCTCTTCTTCGGAGAAGACGTAGCGTTCCTGCTTGCCCTTGGCAACGCGGAACAGCGGCGGCTGTGCGATGTAGACGTATCCTGCATCGATTAACGGGCGCATGTAGCGGAAGAAGAAGGTCAGGAGCAGGATTCTAATGTGAGCACCATCGACATCCGCATCAGTCATGATAACGATGTGGTGGTATCTTGCGCGGGAGACATCAAAGTTCTCGCCGTAACCTGAGCCGATTGCAGAGATAAGGGTCTGGATTTCGAGGTTCTTTAACGCCTTGTGCTCTAAGGCCTTCTCGACGTTTAAGATCTTACCGCGCAGCGGTAAAATTGCCTGGAACTTTCTGTCACGTCCCTGCTTTGCAGAACCTCCTGCCGAATCTCCCTCGACAATGTAGATTTCAGACTTTGCCGGGTCACGTTCGGAACAGTCGGCAAGTTTTCCTGGAAGTCCGGACATCTCAAGGGTGCTCTTTCTTCTGGCAAGCTCCTTGGCACGGCGTGCTGCCTCGCGGGCGTTTGCGGCCTCAACAGACTTCTTGGCGATGGCTGCAATGACCTTCGGGTTTTCTTCGAAGAACTCGGTTAATGCCTGGTAGACCAGCGAGTCGACCAGACCGCGGACGTTGCTGTTTCCAAGACGCATCTTGGTCTGTCCTTCGAACTGCGGGTTGGCGATTTTGATACTGATGACAGCGGTGAGTCCTTCGCGGACATCCTCGCCTTTTAAGGAGACGTCATCTTTGATGTGCTTGTTTGCATGTGCGGTATTGTTAATCGCACGGGTAAGAGCGGAGCGGAATCCTTCTAAGTGGGTTCCTCCTTCACGGGTGTTGACGCTGTTGACGAAGGTGTAGAAGGTTTCACTGTAGGTGGTATTGTATTGGAGGGCGATTTCCACGTCGATCTTGTTTGTCTCGTCATATTTGTCGAGGTAGATCGGATCGGTGTGGAGGAGTTCCTTGCCCTGGTTTAACTGGACAACAAACTCACGCAGACCGCCTTCGGATTTATAGGTGGCAGAGTCTCCGCTTCTCTTGTCTTCGATGTGGAGCTCAACACCTTTGTTTAAGTAGGCAAGCTCTCTGAAGCGGTGTGCTAAGATATCGTAGTCAAACTCGGTGGTCTCGAAGATGGAGCCGTCCGGGTAGAAGGTGATGCGGGTTCCGGTGGTGTCACGCGGCAGGTTTGCGTCTTTGCGCATTCTTGCCATACGGTCGGCGAATTCCGCTTCGGTTTCCGGTCTGTCTGCCATGCCCTGAACAATTCCTCCGCGGGAGAAGACCATGGAGTAGACATTTCCGTTTTTGTAGACCTCGGCAATCAGGCGGGTGGAAAGAGCGTTTACAACCGAGACACCGACACCATGCAGACCTCCGGAGACCTGGTAGGTGTTTTTGTCGAACTTTCCTCCGGCATGGAGAACGGTTAAGACGACTTCCAAGGCGCTCTTGCCCATCTTGGGCATGATATCTACCGGAATGCCGCGGCCGTCATCCTCTACGGACACAGACCCGTCCATGTTGATGATAACACTGACGTGGCGGCAGTAGCCGGCTAAGGCTTCATCGATAGAGTTGTCCACGACCTCGTATACAAGGTGATGCAGACCTCTGGTATCGGTGCTTCCGATATACATCGCCGGACGTTCGCGGACCGGCGCTAACCCCTCAAGGACAGTAATATGAGAGGCGTCATAGTTGTTTGTCATGTATTCAGATGTCTCCTTATCTTGCATACCCGTCCGTATTTGGTATGATGTTTCAGACAAAAACAGACGGGTTGATTTGCACTATATTATTTGGCGTTGAGGCATATTAAGGTCTTGTACTCATGGATGAGAAGCAGGGGCTGACCACCGGTTTCTCTGAATGGATGCGGGGTTTTGCAGGCAGTTTTTGTACACAAGAGCGAAGGTACATCAGCAGGAAGCGCCAACTACTATATCATGCACGTGCTTTTCCCTACGGGACGGCAGACTGAGGCCGCTCTTTCTGCTTCCCTTATCGGTGTATCGGATTTTACCTATGAGATTCTTGTATCCGGGGAAATAGCTTCATTTTTAACGCCGGAGCGCCTTACGGCAATCCTTGCAACCCATCCCTGTGATGCGGCAGTTGTTTCGGGAATGTGTACTGCAGACTTTTCTTCGGTGACACAGGAGACCGGAATTCCGGTCTATCGCGGAACCCGGCATGCCGCAGATATGCGTCTTGCCGTCCCGCTGATTCTCAAAGGCACGCTTTCGACGACTGAGGCGGCAGATGTCCTCTTAGACGAGGAACGCCGTGTTGCCGCAGAAAAGCGTCTGGTCACCATGGAAGAGGAAGCGGACTGTGACTTTGCCCTTCGCGGAGTCAAGTTCGGGAAAACCTCGCGTATCAAAGTCCTCTGCGAGATTATGGATGCACAGCGCTGTACCACGCTTCGGCAGACCGCCGAGCGTGCACTGGCTTCGGGCGCAGACGGTATTGACTTGGGCTTCGGCTTCGATGCAACGGAGGCGGATGTCGTCCGCTGCTTTACCGAGCTTGCTGATCTGGACTGCGTGCTCTCGGTTGATACCTTATCGCCGGAACTGATTCGTGCCGCGCTCTTCCGGGCAGACATCATCTTTTCGCTGACCGCAAAAACCCTCCCGCTTCTTGCTGAAGAGGTTAAAGCAGCAGGTGCTGCCGCGGTTATTATCCCACGTGACGGCGCAGGACTTGCTGAGTCTGTGCAGGCGGCAAAGGATGCCGGGCTTTCCCTGCTGTTTGCCGACCCGCTCCTGCAGCCGCCTTTATCCGGAATGACCGAGTCTCTTGCGGGCTTTTTGCCTGACTTCGGCGCCCCGAAGGTGATGGGGTGCGTGAACGTGGTTGAGTTAATCGATGCGGACAGCCCGGGAATCTGTGCCCTCCTTGCAGCATCGGCGTCTGAGGCAGGATGCTGTGCGGTTCTGGTCTCGGAGCATTCGGACAAGACTGCCGGAGCTGTTGCGGAGATGCGCCGTGCGGTCTCACAGATGCAGCTTTCCCGCGGCCGCCCGTATCCGAAGGATGCCGGTGTTGACGGGTTTGTTATCAAAGAGAAGCGCCGGAGAAAAGAGCCTGCTCCGCCGTACGAGTCGGTTACTGATGTCTCCGGTGTTCCGGAGAACCTGACCTACGATCCGAAGGGAAGCTTTAGAATCGGTATTGAAGGGGACAAAATCGTTGCCGTCCGCAGAGGTCATGCAATCCGGGGACGGACTGCCGAGGAGGTCTTTGCAGCAATCCTTGCAGAAGATGGTGTCTCGCTTCTTGATCATGCGGCATATCTCGGCCGCGAGCTTTACAAAGCAGAACTTGCCATCCGGTTTGGCAGAAGCTTTGAACAGGACGGGGCGTTCTAGCGTCCCCGTTTCTTTTCCGTTTTTTTCCGCTGTTTTGCGTCCCGGATTCCTGCCGCGTGCACCTCTGCATATTTGTCCGCAGAGCCGGCGGCCTTTTCCGCCTTCTGAATGATACGGGCAAGGTCTGCTTCGGCAAACACCTTCTTTGCAAGAAGCGGCAGAAGGGTTTCTTTTACGCGTCCGGTTTTGGTAATCAGTTCAGCTCCCCGCTCAACGCGGCTGATGTCGCATGCGTCATTGAACACCACGCAGGAGATGCAGTGCTCACGGCTTACCCCAAAAAATGCCGCGGCAGCATCTGCATGGCGGCGGTTCTGGAGGACGGGATTCGGGAACGAAAGCACTCTTCCATCACCGGTCTTCGTCCACATCCTATCGCGGAGTTTTCCGGAAACTTCTCCAGTCATGTGTTTGCATTCGAACACATATACGCCTGATTTGTGGATAAAAACGGCATCCACCTCGGTTACGCCTGTATTTGTCGGAAGGTAGAGCGAAACCGGTGAAACATACGATAAACCGCCCGTGGATATATGGCACTGAGCGAGTGTCTTTCGCAGGAGT
>JAFZFW010000024.1 GCA_017555685.1 Methanocorpusculum sp. | reverse complement strand
CGACAAAGAGGCATTCTTAAACCAGTCCCCGCAGCTCTACAAGCAGATGCTCATGAGCGCAGGATTCGACCGCGTCTTTGAGATTGGTGCAATCTTCCGTGCAGAAGAACACAACACCGTCCGCCACTTAAACGAAGCAACCTCGATTGATATCGAAATGTCCTTCGCAGACCAGGAAGATGCTATGTCTGTCCTCGAAAACGTTGTTGCATACGCATACCAGTACGTCAAGGACAACTGCGCAGACGCACTCGCAACCCTCGGAATCGAAGACTTCCAGGTACCGGCAGTTCCGTTCCCGAGAATCACCTACGAGGAGGCAATTGCAATCTCCACCGAAGGCGGAGAGCCGCTTGTCTTCGGTGACGACTTATCCTCTGCAGCCGAGAGAATCGTCGGTGAAAAGATGGGTACTATGTACTTTATCACCGAGTGGCCAAGCTCCACCAGACCGTTCTATACCATGCCGTTCTTAGACAGACCGGAAGTCTGCCGTGCATTTGATATGATGCACCCGAGAATGGAACTCTCCTCCGGTGCACAGCGCTGTCACATCTACGACCTCCTTGTCCAGCAGATTAAGGAGAAGGGATTAAACGTTGATGCATTCGACTTCTACTTAAACCCGTTCAAATACGGTATGCCGCCGCACGCAGGCTGGGGTCTTGGAACTGAGCGTCTTATCATGACCATGCTCGGTCTCCAGAATATCAGAGAGGGTGTACTCTTCCCGCGCGACCGCCACAGAGTCAGCCCATAACCCCACCTTTTTTTATGACCGACGTTACAAAACTCATCCCGGGCATCCTGTTTTTCTTTGCCGCGGTATTCTTTGGAATCGCCGCAGTCTGCCAGACAGAAACTGTGCCGCAGATGGGATTTTTCGTCGCCTGCATCCTAACGCTTATTGCAAGCGGCGGGTTTGTAATCTCGTTTCTGAAACAGCACTAAAAAAGAGGTCTGCTAAAACAGACTTAACAATTCTTCATTTCTGCGATAATTTCCTCTATCCGCATCTTCAGCGGAGGAACATCCTCTACTGCAAAATTCCAGACCTGACGCAGATTAACCTTTGGGTAATTGTGGATTAAAACATCGCGGAATCCTGCAAGTTCTTTCCACGCAACATCCGGATACTGAAGGCGAACTTCTTCCGGGATGTATTTTGCAGCCTCACCGATAACCTCGAAAAAACGAATGACCGCAGCACTCCATGCAACATGAGAGAGGAACACCTCAAACGTCATCCCGTCAACAACAGAGAGAATATTTTCTGTTTGTTCATGAATATCCTCAAGCCGCATGAGGACATCGGCAGACATCAGGCAGCCTCCCCGCAGAGTACAGACTCACGAAGAGCATACGATAAAAACCGCTCCCCGCTCCACTCTTCCGACACCAAATCCACTTTTCTCCCAAAAAGCCCGGTCAGATATTCATGCAGGGCAAAGGTATTGTGATACGTATCGTATTCAGGTTTGAAGATATACAGGAGGTCAATATCACTCTCAGGAGTATCATCGCCTCTTGAAACCGAGCCAAAAAGCCGGAGCTGAACGAGACCAAACCGTTCCTGCAGATACGGGTACTCACGTCTGAGCGTTGCAAGCACATCCTGCTTTATTGACATTATATTATGTATATGCGGCAGGATGTCTTAAATAAATTCCTCACTCGACAGGTGCCATAAGCATAATCTGCTCGCGGCAGACTTCCGCTTTCAGCTCTTTTCCAACCGCCACCGGCTCACCGTCTGTATGAACCGGGCTGTCCTCCGTCATCCTGATTTCTGCTTTTCTGCAGCGGAAAATATGCACACCTTCCACCTTCGTATGCTTTCCAAAAAATGCCGTCGGCAGCACAAACAGCACTTTAATCCGCGGGATTCCTGCGACAACAAGTACATCAAGCATGCCGTCATCCGTCTTTGCCTCCGGGCAGAAGAAGAATCCGCCGCCTTCATACGGATGATTCATGCATGCCGCAAAGTATGTCTTTGAGAAACGCTGCGGCTTGCCGTCATCTAAAACAACCTCCGCTCCGACAAGCGGGTCGAGGAAAAGCCGCTGTAAAGCGACGCCGGTATAGACAAGATTTCCTAAACGGATGCGGTTTAAGAATGTCTTGAACGGGGACTTTTCCACATAATGACAGACCGATGCATCAAATCCGATGCCGGTCGAGACGGCAAACCGCCGCGGTACGGAATCCATCTCCGCAGAGCCGATGTCAAGCGGGACAAGACGCCCCGGATTCAGAACCACCTCAAGCGCCTTTAACGGTTTGGTAGGGAGCTTCAACGCACGGGTAAAATCATTCCCGGAACCGGTGGGGATGTATCCAAGCGTTATTTTTTCCGGATATGCGATACCGTTTACCACCTCATTTATCGTCCCGTCGCCGCCTAAAACAATAATCGTGTGCCGCCTGCCGTCTGCGGTAAACCGCCGTACCGTCTCGGTCGCTCCGCACTCCGGCGTGGTAAAGTGAACAGTATAGGCGATTTTTCGGCGCTTCAGCTCCGGTTCAATCTTTTTCCAGACCTTCTCTCCGCTCCCGGAAGATGACTGCGGGTTTACGAGGAATGTATATTTTGTGATACGGCATCAATCCCTTAGTTATCTTAAAAGACGACGGCAGAGTAATTAAATACAGTGGGTTGCAGGGTACAGAATCATTCCAATAATTTATCTTACCTCAGAACAAATACATACAGAAGGAGAATATCACTTGGGGTTCATGGAGAATGATAAACAGGATGTTGCCGAAGACGGCAGCATTATTCGTGTAAAGCTTCCGAACAAGAAAGAAAAGGAACAGTTCGCACAGGCAGAACTGATGCT
>JAFZFW010000023.1 GCA_017555685.1 Methanocorpusculum sp. | reverse complement strand
ATTTCTGCAATCTTTGCAAGACGCTCGTTGGAGATACCAACATTTGGTCTCGGCAGACCGCCGACATAGTACACACGGTCTAAGACTGCAGCTGCTTCCGGACCGAACTGGCGGTAGACATCGGACTCATCGATAAAGACAGGCACCATTGCCTCGTCGAATCCCATGCTCATGTATGCAGCGCGCAGGCGTGCAATGGTATCATAAATCGGGTGGACCTTTGCACGCTTATAGGTGTAGCGCGGGTATACTGCAGACGATACAGGCGGGGTGATTACAGACGGTCCCGCATGCCAGGCACCTTCAAAATCGGTTTTCCGGCGTTCCTTGAATTCCTCAACATCAAATCTCATATTTTTCTCCTCAGACAAACAACGCGGCTGGGCACGTTTTCGTCCATAATTTCATACCGGCATGCCTCAGCAATCTCTGATGCGAACCGGCGGATTGAATCCATGTCCGGTACAGCCGTTTCTGATAATCTCATTCGACTGTATCCCAGATACATGTATCCTTTTATCTCCACATACATTGGCTGTGAAGTATCGATAATCTTTGCAAAGGCATCAGCCCAGGCATCGCTGAGTCCGGCAACAAGGGTGATGCGGGCAGCCGTCCTGACGCCTTCAGCCTCTTTTTGTTTCAGAAGCGCGAAGGACTGCATGACATTCTGCCACATGTACTCGGCGTCTCCTGCAGGATTGCAGATTTCTGCATAGCTTTCTGCATCCACGGCATCGAGCGAGAGATAGAGCTGTGTCGGGCTGATTTTTGCAATCATCTCCGGAACAGTTCCGTTCGAGACAACAAACACACTGTGCCCGCCTTCTTTGAGAAGACTGATGAGCTCTGCTAAATGCGGGTAGAGTGTCGGCTCTCCGGAAAGCGAGACAGCAAACTGTGTGGGGTTTGTGGTTGCCTCTTCCCAGAATGCGGTGTCAGCAAACGGTTTGTCTCCGGAAAGTCCTTTTCTCTGCAGGGCAGGGATGCCGCGTACAATCTCTTCAGGTGTTAGAATACGGGTGTCTTCGATTTCCTGCTCGATAGAACGCCAGCAGAAGATACAACGCTGGTTGCACTTCAAAGTCGGCGTCATCTGAACACATTTTGCCGTCTCAATTCCATAGAACTGATGCTTGTAGCAGGACTCTCCGCCGCGGACAGCACGTTTACACCAGAGACACGGCTTTACCGCCGCACTGCTCTCCGGGCTGAAAAAGTTATACCCCTGCCGATGCAGCAGCTCCCGCGGGGAAAGGGTCGATGACGGCTTTTTAGACATGGAACCGCGGTGTATACTCCTCGAAGGAGTCGCGCGCGGCAAAGATTTCCTCTGCGGTCGCGTCACGAAGGATGACATTCTCTGCGGTTGTCAGGTCTCCTAAAACCACACAGGAGAAATGTTCATCCTTGAATCCTTCGATTACACAGTAGTCGTACCCTAAGAGAGCATAGATGTCTAAAATCGTATAAACATCCGTTCCTCTCAGAGTGAGGACACACTTTTCCGCATCGATTCCTGTCCCGCAGGAAGCGCCCGCTTCAAAATGGAGCGTAGTGTCTTTTCCCTTGGGCAGTTCGAAGATGTGATGACCCATATGTTTTATCGTGCCGACTTTGAAATTTTCTGCAAGCAGCGGGACAAGTTTTCTGACGATAGTTGTCTTCCCGCTGTTTGAGTGGCCGATAATGTTTATGATTTTCATTAACAGTAAGAGTGTACGCGTGAGTTGGATTTATTACTTTTTACCCGAAACATATTGAGTACATACGAGAGGGAAGAGTAAATATGAAAATGATGATGAGCAGCGGGCGAACTCCGGAGCAGGGAGCCCAGCTGTACTATAAGGATACGCCGGAATATTCGCGCGAAACCTCCTACTGTTTCCTGCACCCTATGGACTGCATGGAGATAGGAGTAGAAGAGGCAGACCATGTCTTAATCACGAGTACTGCAGGCGCTACCGTCTTTTCCGTTCGCGAGTCTCCGGAGACGCCGGAAGGAGTTGTCTTCATCCCCTGCGGACCGCATGCAAACTTCATCCTGCATGAGAAGACCCACGCAACCGGAGCTCCGGACTTCAAGGGAATGGAAGTCGAGGTCGAGCCGACCGACAGACCGCTTGAATCCGCATGGGACTTAATGGAACACTTAGGCGGTCTGCGCTATGAAGTTCCGGAGGGCATTGTTCTTCCGGGTGCAGAGAAGGGCGAAAAGGTTGTTCAGCACGCGGCATGTCCCTTATGCGGCTGTCTCTGTGATGATATCGAACTCCACGTCAAAGACGGCGTCGTCACCGAAGTTGTCAACGGCTGTCTGTTATCTGCCGGAAAGTTCTGTTCAAAGGGCAGAATGATTTCCCCGATTGAACGTCAGGGAGACAAGTGGGTCGAGACCGACTTTGACGATGCCGTAAAGAAGGTCGCCGAGATGTTTGTAAACGCCAAACGTCCGCTCTTCTACGGATGGTCCGGCACATCTACTGAGGCGATGCACATCGGTTTAGAGATTGCCGAAGAGATTGGCGCGGTCATGGATAACTGTTCCTCCGAGTGTCATGGGCCGACAATTATGGCAGTTCAGGAGGTCGGACACCCGGGCTGTACCTTAGGTCAGATTAAGAACCGTGCAGACGTTATCGTCTATTGGGGATGCAACCCGATTGCCGCCCACCCAAGACATCTCTCCCGTTACTCCACCTTCTCGACCGGAGCATTCCGCGAGGAAGGAAGAGGAAACAGAACAGTAATTGTTGTTGACATCCGCGAGTCGGAAACCGCAAAACTTGCCGACATCTTTGTGCAGGTTAAGCCGGGAGGAGACTTTGCGCTCTTCAACGCACTCCGCGCCTGTGTTCGCGGTGAGCGTGACGTCATCCCGGAGACGGTTGCCGGTGTTGAAAGAAATGTTATCTTCAAACTGGCAGACATTCTGCTCTCCGCCCGTTTCGGATCGTTCTTTACGGGAATTGGTCTTACCCAGTCCCGCGGAAAGTACAAGAATGTCAGAGCAGGTATCGAGCTGGTTGACGAACTGAACCGTCACACCAAGTACACGTTAACCCCGCTTCGCGGCCACTGGAATGTGGACGGAACCAATCAGATGTTCTCGCTTGCCGCAGGATACCCGTATGCAGTGGACTACTCACGCGGAATTGTCCACTACAACCCGGGAGAAACCAGCGGTGTGGATATCTTAGCACAGCATGAAGCAGATGCTGTCTTAATCATCGGAACCGACTTGGGGGCACACTTCCCGCATGCAACCGTCGAGCACTTAGCCAATATCAATACCATTGTTCTCGACCCGTTCATCTCTCTCTCAACGGCGGTTGCCAAGATTCATATCCCGGTTGCATCTGTTGGAATCGATGCAGAAGGAACTGCCTACCGCTTAGACGGTGTTCCAATCCACGTAAAGAAGGCGTTCAACACAGACATGCCGTCTGATGAAGTGATTCTGACAAAAATCTTAGAAGAAGTCAGACGCCTGAAAGCCGAGAGAAAATAACTCTTCCCTCTTTTTTACCCGGTGAAACCGAATGTTAGCCTATACCTATACTGCGAAAGGAACGTTTGCACTTGTGGAAAAAGAACAGCCAACAGTTCTGCATGACAGAGACGCAGTAGTTCGCGTCACGCTTGCGAGTATCTGTTCCAGTGATGTTCACATAAAACACGGCAGTGTCCCGCGGGCTGTTGTGGGCGTAACTGTCGGGCACGAAATGGTCGGCATTGTAGAGGAGGTCGGAAGTCTGGTAACGCATGTGAAACCCGGCGACCGGGTTTCGGTGAATGTTGAGACCTTCTGCGGGGAGTGTTTCTTCTGTCGAAAAGGGTATGTTAACAACTGTACGGATGAAAACGGCGGCTGGGCTCTTGGGTGCCGGATAGACGGATGTCTTGCCGAGTATGTGCGGGTTCCGTTTGCCGACCAGGGGCTGACAAAAATCCCGGACACTGTTTCAGACAGGCAGGCACTTTTGGTCGGGGATGTGCTCGCGACCGGATTCTGGGCGGCGAAGATTTCGGAAATAACAGAAGACGATACGGTCCTTATCATCGGAGCCGGACCTACCGGAATCTGTACGCTGCTGTGCGTGATGCTGAAGAACCCGAAGCGGATTATCGTCTGCGAAAAAGATGAACGCCGCATCCGGTTCGTGAACAAGCATTATCCGGATGTCCTGACGGTGACGCCGGATGCGTGTCTTGCATTGGTAAAAGCCAACAGTGACCACGGCGGAGCGGATGTCGTGCTCGAAGTTGCCGGAGCTGAGACGACGTTCCGCTTAGCCTGGGAGTGTGCGCGGCCGAATGCGGTGGTGACCGTCGTCGCTCTCTATGATACTGCGCAAACGCTTCCGCTGCCGGAGATGTACGGGAAAAACCTGACATTCAAGACAGGCGGGGTAGACGGCTGTGACTGCGAAGAGACTCTTCGGCTCATCGCTGAAGGGAAGCTGAACACCGAACCGCTTATCACGCATACCTATCCGCTTGCAAGAGTGGAAGAAGCGTATGATGTTTTTGAGCAGAAGCGTGACGGAGTTCTCAAGATTGCAGTCGAGTGTCAGCGGTGATACTTCTTTAGCGTGTCCGCCGCGCTCCGGCTAATCGCATGTCTCTTCGCGCCTCTCGTCAATCGCCTCCGCCTATCTGCGGCGGGGCAATCCGGGGAAGGAAACGAACAGGGAAAAAAGAGGGATTAGTTCTTCTCACTCACAAGCCGCTGATACTCCTGCATCAGATACGCCACAATCTCTGCCTCATCCGCGAACTTCCTGCCGTATGCTTTCTCTACAGCTTTGTCATTCGCTTCATGTGATTTTCTCAGCTTCGGCAGGAATTAGACAGAGGGGCTTTGCAGGAAATGCTATGGATACATATTGATGAAATATTAGCAATTTGCTCTTGACGCATGAGGATTTAACGCAGACTACACAGACGCAGCCTTCGTCGCAAGCCCTTTGGACTTGCTCCTGGCTTGAGCCTTCGGCTCTCGCCGGCTGCGCAGCTCGTCGCTCTCGCTCCTTTCAGTCGCGAGCTGCTGCCGCAGCCGCATTGGAGCTGCCATGTAGACAGTCAAATCCTCATTACTTTTCTTAAATCAGAAATAGCGACCACAAAGCGTCTGCGGCAGCAGT
>JAFZFW010000022.1 GCA_017555685.1 Methanocorpusculum sp. | reverse complement strand
TTACAGTAGGATTTAAACTGCCTTTTCTCAGAAAAAAAAACACTCACGAAGCTTCGCTTCAAGCCTACCTGATGAAAACCTCTTTTAGATTTATTTACGGTGAATCAGGATCTCTGTCCTAACTCGAGAAACACGAATCCACGCGAATCAACACGAATCGCGACCTCTAAAGCCGGCAGTTATGTTCCGCTTATCGCGGAACTGCCGCACGGTCGCTAACGCCCTCGCATGCCGCGGCTTCCGGCGATAAGCCGGAAAAGAAGCCGTGTATAGGCACGCGATTCGTGTCGATTCGCGTGGATTCGTGTTTTTCGAGTAAGGCAATAGTATCGTGATGAATTATTGAATACGAGAGGTTTTCATGTAAAGATGGGTGCGCCGATGTCTGCAGAAATCGAAACGCGGTAAGCGTTGAGATTTCGAAGACGAAGGAGCGACCAGATTTTTTTAGCCCGACGGAAAAACAGCGAAAGAACATACACTGCCCAAACAAAAACTGAAAAAGAACCCCTACCCTCAGATTGTCCCGCCGGAATAGAGCGGCGCGACCGCAAGCCCTTCGGTCTTGCTCAAGGCTTGAGCCTTCGGCTCTCGCCATCAGCAGCCGCACCGGCGGGCTCTCCAGAACACACAAAAACTACAAAAAAAATTAGGAGATAACAATCTCCACTGCAGAACCGTCTTCCACCTGCAAGGCCTCACGGAGACGCTCGCCGGAAATAAGCTCTACAATCTCGGATGGATGATGAGTTCTAAGAGGAGCAACAATTGCACAGGCAATACCGCCAATCGTACACTTCAGACAGCGCACAGCACCAAACTGCCGGTGCTCATCAGTAAAGCCCGGAATAATCTGCCACTCCAAAGACTCCAGGCGGTTTCGAATCTGCATACTCTGCGGATTCAGCTTCACATTCAGCGTACCCGGATAGGGGGTAAAACCGCAAATCTCGGAAATCTTCTCCGAATAAATCGACATATAATATCTGCCTTCGCCCACACCGGAAACCACAACACCCTTCATCGAATAAATCTCAGACGTATCATCGAAAATCTTACAGTACTCCGCAAACTCGCGGCGCAGATGCTCCTCCCCTTCTGCCGTAATCAGAACATGCTGACCGCTCGACTCCGCAGTTCTTGTCACCAGCTTTAACCGCTCAAGAGACAAAAGCCTGCGCGAGGCAGTCTGCTGACTGATTCCAAGCATCTCGCCTAATGCCTGCGTCGAAATCCGAACCGGCCCCTTAATTCCGCCAAGAGAAGCCAGTTTACGCAGACAAAGAGTATCTTCCGCGTCAATTAATGTCATTAATCCATTATTGTACCGCTTGCTATATATGAGTTCACATTGAATCTCTTTCGTCAATATGCGAAATCGACAGCCAGCCTTTTATGCAGGTAACGAAATACAATATAGTGTATGAAGCCGGGACTGCGTCAGCAGCTTGCCGAAAAGATGGCAGGCGAAATAACTCTCTCAGACTCACCGGGAAAAGCACTGAAAAAGTGGCGGACAAGCTTCCAGATTCCCCCCAGTGCTCTTGCTGAATACCTCGGGGTATCGCCTTCAGTTGTCAGCGACTACGAAAGCGGAAGAAGAAAGAGTCCGGGAACCGGTGTTGTCGGAAAAATCGTCGACAGCATCTTAGATATTGACGAAGAAAACGGCGGGAAGTTCATCAAAAAATATGGAAAGCTCCTGTTTTCCAACTATGACGACGAAGTCATCTATGACATTCATGACTTCGCCGCATCAGTGCCGATAACGGAACTCTCCGAAATCATCGAATGCGAAACCATCTGCGGTGACTTAAGTTCACAGATCTTCGGATACACCGTTGTCAACAGCTTAAATGCAATCATCAACCTCTCACCCAGTGAGTTTAACCGCATTTACGGCTGGAGCACTGAGCGTGCACTCATATTCACCGACGTATCATCCGGCAAATCCCCAATGATTGCCATCCGTGTTACGCCGTTTAAACCGCCATACGTAATTCTGCAAGGGGTTACTCCGGACAAAGTGCACCCGTTAGTGAAACTCTTAGCCGAAAAAGACCATATCACCGTCCTCTGTACCCCGTTGAGCGTACAGGACATCATCAGCAGACTGAGGAAAGCAAAATGGTAGGTATCATAACCTATGGGGCATACATTCCCCGCTATAGAATAAAAGTTGAAGAAATCGCCCGCGTGTGGGGAGCAAACGCCGCGGAGATTTCCGGCGGTCTTGGCGTATTCGAAAAGGCCGTCCCGGATTACGACGAGAACACCGCAACGTTTGCCGTCGAAGCAGCCCGCGCCGCACTTGCACGCCGCGCTGTGGATGTCTCAGAGATTCGTGCAGTCTATGTCGGATCTGAATCCCACCCGTATGCAGTAAAGCCGACTGCAGTAACCGTCGGCGAAGCAATCGGTGCAACACCGGTCATGACCGCCGCAGACTACGAGTTCGCCTGCAAAGCAGGAACTGCTGCCATCCAGACCAGTATGGGTCTTGTTGCATCCGGCATGATGAAATACTCTGTCGCAATCGGCGCAGACACCGCTCAGGGAGCACCGGGAGACGCATTAGAGTACACCGCAGCAGCAGGAGGGGCTGCATACGTTATCGGAAACGATGATCCGATTGCAGAAATCAACGACACCTGTTCGTTTACCAGCGACACGCCGGACTTCTGGAGACGCGAAGGAGAGGACTACCCGCGTCACGGCGGAAGATTCTCCGGTGAGCCGGGATACTTCAAGCATGTCGAATCCGCAGCAGCCATGATGATGGAACGCCGGGGCACCCGTCCGTCCGACTATGACTACGCAGTCTTCCACCAGCCGAACGCAAAGTTCCCGCAGAAGGCAGCAAAAACCCTCGGATTCACACCTGAACAGATTAAGACCGGACTGCTTGCACCAAGACTTGGAAACACCTACAGCGGTGCAGTTCCGTTAGGACTTGCAGCAGTCTTGGATGTCGCAAAACCGGGAGACAGAATCTTTGTCACCAGCTACGGAAGCGGAGCCGGATCTGACGCATTCGACATCACCGTCACCGAGGCAATCCTCGACAAGATTGACAGAAGCAAAGCACCGTCTGTTGAGTCGATGCTTGCGAAGAAGAAATACCTTGACTATGCGGTGTATGCACGCCACAAAGGAAAAATTAAGGTGTGAGGGAAAATGGTAGAAGTAGCAGTAATTGGCGCCGGAATGACAAAGTTCGGCGAACGCTGGGACGCATCTCTTCGTGAACTGTGTACCGAAGCAGGAGTTGCAGCACTTGAGGATGCAAACGTTTCCGGCGAACAGATTGATGCCCTCTTTGTCGGTTCGATGTCGGCAGGACGGTTTATCGGACAGGAGCACGTTGGTGCATTAGTCGCAGACTACGTCGGTCTCGGCGGAGATCTGCATGTTCCGGCAACCCGTGTTGAGGCAGCATGTGCATCCGGCGGTCTTGCATTCCGCCAGGCAGTTGCCGCTGTGGCATCCGGAATGTCTGATATTGTAATCGCTGCAGGTGTCGAGAAGATGACCGATGTCGGAGACGCAACCGATGTCTTAGCAGGCGCTGCCGACCGCGAGTGGGAAAGCTTTGCCGGCGCAACCTTCCCCGGTCTCTATGCAATGATTGCCTGTGACTACATGAATAAGTACGGCTTAACCCGCGAGGAGTTAGCACAGGTTGCAGTAAAGAACCATTATCACGGTGCAAGAAATCCGTTCGCACACTTCCAGAACGAGATTTCCCAGTCTACGGTGATGAACTCGACAATGGTTGCCTCACCTCTCAGACTCTTCGACTGCTCGCCGGTTTCCGACGGAGCTGCAGCCGTTGTGGTCTGCTCGTTAGAGAAGGCACGCGAGTTCTGTGACACCCCGATTACCGTCTTAGCATCCGCACAGGCAGGAGATACTATTGCTCTGCACGACAGACCGGACTTCTCTACGATGGGGGCAACCGTTGCCGCCGGAAACAAGGCTTTCGCACAGGCAAAGCTGGAGAGAAAGGACATCGACTTTGTCGAAGTGCACGACTGTTTCACGATTGCAGAACTCTGTGCCATTGAAGACCTCGGATTTGTTCCGAAGGGAACTGCAGGCAAGTTTACTGCAGAGGGTGAGACACAGATTGGCGGAAAACTGCCGGTAAACACCTCCGGCGGTCTGAAGGCATGCGGTCACCCGGTCGGTGCTACCGGTATCAAACAGGTCTGGGAAGTCGTCCAGCAGCTCAGAGGCGAAGCCGGACGCCGTCAGGTCGATGGTGCTGAGGTTGGTATGACGCAGAATGTGGGCGGAACCGGTGCTACTGTGGTGAGTCACATCTTCCGGAGGGCATGCTGATGACAGTCGCAAGATTCTGGAGACGGATTCCGCAGAGATACAATCTGGTCGGAACAAAATGCAACACCTGCGGAGATGTGTTCTTCCCGCCAAGAGCATTCTGCCCGCACTGCAGAAGAGGAGGAGACCTGCAGGAGATTCAGCTTTCCGGAAAGGGAAAGGTGCTGACCTTCTCTGTTGTACACTCCGCAAGCGACCAGTACTCTGACCAGAAGCCGTACGTCTTAGCAATCATCGAACTCGAGGAAGGCGCACGCATGACGACGCATATCGTCTGCGAGCCGGATGAGGTTTACATCGGCATGCCGGTAAGATCCGTATTCCGTGTACTCGATGAGGACGGAACAGACGGCGTTATTCACTACGGAACCAAGTTCGTTCCGGACGAATAATCAAAGAGGAATCTTTCCTCAGTCTTTTTTTTTAATAAAATTACAAAACAGACATCTTAATCCGGCTATGCCCGGCTAAGCCGGACATAGGGAAAAAGAACAATGGTAAAAACCGGGAAAATCCCGGAAAGACTGGTAGTCTTATTTTCTTAATGCTGCTGCACGGTCTGCTGCAGAGGAGACGGACTCGGATTTGATAACTTCGATTCTCTTGACTGGGAAAATCGGTTTGCAAACCTCGAACATCTTCTTGGAGAGCTCGCCCTTGAGCATTGCGGAGGTAAAGGACTCGAAGTCTGCTTCCTTTGCGAAGTCTTCGACGGTCTTGACCATTGCTGCACGGATTTCGTGTGCCTGGGAGAGTCTTGCGTGGGAGATAGTGAATGCAGTGATAGTAACCTGGATTTCGCGTGCAGAG
>JAFZFW010000003.1 GCA_017555685.1 Methanocorpusculum sp. | reverse complement strand
GACCTTCAGGTTATCTGAAGGCCGTTTTTATTTTTTAAAAAAGAGCAGGGTTTTATTTCTGCATTGGACTCGTGCTGTCTAAGAGCACTTCCTGCGGCTGGTGCTTCAGACTCACGGCAGCACAGGCACCGATAACTCCGCGGCCGCCAAAGGTCTGCACTCCGCAGGCCTCTGCGGTCTTCTGTACTTTTTCCAGAGAAACTCTGCCGCGGCGAATCTCGCCGGCAAGAGCTTCCATTTCTTCGGGGACGAAGATGCCTTTGAGAATCGCGACACCCCACT
The DNA here is from genome assembly GCA_017555685.1 of Methanocorpusculum sp. Lineage (GTDB taxonomy): Archaea > Halobacteriota > Methanomicrobia > Methanomicrobiales > Methanocorpusculaceae > Methanocorpusculum. The sequence goes on along the minus strand of JAFZFW010000003.1, from coordinate 11,760 downwards.
CTTCAGACACACTTTCATCCTCCACAAACCGGCAGACCTTGTGCAGGAGGTTCGGGAATGCTTCAGGCGTTACCGCAAGCTCTAAGAAACTGCAGGAGTTTCCGGCAGTCATCTCCTCGATGTCCTGCGAAAGAGCTGCTACCTGATGCCGGATGGCAATTGCATCCCCTGATTCCGTCAGATACTTCATCAGTGCATGGGTCAGTGCAAAGGTTGCTCCTCCGCATCCTTTCCGGTCGGTGTCATCCACACCGATTGTGACGGGGACAAGCGCCCTGGTTCGAACCTGTCCGGTAACAACCCCGTCTTTTACCGAAACAGAAACCCCGGAAACGCCTTTGGCTGCTCCCATCATAGAGGAAAGCGAGTAGGCAGGCCCGCCTTTAATGGACTGGATAGTCTGCACTACTTCATCGCCGTCTAATGCAACTGACAGCAGACCGACGGCTGCTTTGTCCAGATGCAGCGGGGATGCAGACGAAAGAAATGCCCGCTCCTTTAACATCATCCCGTCACGGGAGACAGCAACGGCCGCGCCTCCGGCATTTCTGTGATGGAACTCGCAAAATCCGGCACAGCCGCTTGAGAGACACTCATGGAAAATCTCCACACAGTCTCCGTCAACGGTCGTAAAAATCCGGCGGCAGGTACTCTTCGGCATCGCACTGCGGGAAGCATACCGGGCAGGGCTTCTTCCCCGCTTCTCCTCTTTTACAAAAATACATCCTTCCAGAATCAGGCGGTTTACCCAGTCCTGGGCAGTGGAACGCGGGACATCCGCTTCTTCAGCGATATCTGCGGTCGTAAAATATCCGGCCTCAAACGTCTTGCGGCGCATCGCCTGGATAAAAAGTGTACGGCGGTGAAGGACACCGCTGCGTTTCTCTTTAGAAACCATATTTTTCGTAGATGTAGAGTAAATCCGAGAGAATTGCAGATGCTGTCTCAACAGAGCCTGCTCCGCGGCCGATAAAGGTCACGTCTCCGGCGTACTCTGTTTCAACAGTGACTGCGTTTAAGGTCTCGGAAAGTACTAACGGGTCGTCTTCTGGGAGAAGACGCGGAGAGACCTCTAAGTCCTTCTTGTCCGGGTAGAGGGATGCGATTAAGCGGATGGTCTGTCCGGTGGACTGTGCCATCTTGATTGCGTCCGGGGTTAAGCGGTCGATTCCGGTGCGCTGGACGTCCTTTAAGGTCACGTTCATGCCAAGGACGGTGTTTGCGAGAATCACGAGCTTGATTGCGGCATCGGTTCCGTTTACATCATAGGTAGGGTCTGCTTCTGCGTATCCTAAGTCGCGGGCTTCTGCGAGTGCCTGCGTGTAGGTTAAGCCCTCCTCTTCCATACGGGATAAGATGTAGTTGCAGGTTCCGTTTAAGACACCGAAGAGTGCCTTTACCTTGTTTCCGGCAAGACCGTTTCTGATACCGTTGATAATTGGAACAGCACCGGCAACAGTTCCTTCGAAGCGGAGGGAGACACCGTTTTCTTCGGCTAAGGATTCGAGCTCGCGGTAGTATAAGGAGATCGGACCCTTGTTGGAGGTGACAACATGCTTTCCTCTGGATAAGGCAATCTTGATGGTGGAAAGTGCCGGTTCTCCGGTCTCGGCATTGGTTGGGGTGACCTCGACCAAGACATCATAGTCAACTTCTGCAGCGATGCGGAATGCTGTCCAGTCCGGGGTTCCGATTCTTCCGGTCTCCTTCTTTGCCTGGAGCAGGCGGTCAATGTCAAGGCCCTCCGGGTTTGTTGTTCCGCTCTTTGAGTCGGCAGCGGCAACAATCTTGAAGCGCGGGTCGTTTTTGACCACGTGTGCTACTCCGCGTCCGACCGAGCCCATTCCGATTAATGCGATTTTCATTATAAGCGTCCTCCCAGTTCGTCAACAATCATCAGCTGCTTTTCTGCGGCAATTGCTTCCAGCTGCTCGATTGCGCTGTCCATCTCTGCTTCGGTGACTGCTTTGATGGTGAGCTTTGCAGTCGACGGCTCGTCCATCTTCGGCATAATCATGTGCAGTTCGGTGACTTCTGTTACGTCTTTCTTGTCGATTCTGTTGATGGTATCGGTTAAGTCAGTATGGAGAATGTGTCCGATTAAGATGAAGGTCTTCGTACACATCAGGCGTTCGATACCGACACGGGAAATCATGATGTCGTTTGCCCGAAGCGCATCAAGGAGCTTTGGCAGGATTGCTTCATTGTGGGAGATGACGATATCGACAATTAAGTCAGATCCCGGATCGTCCTCGTCTCTCTGGTGGGAAATAGTAATAATATTGGCGCCGCTTTCAGAGATTGGCTTGATTGCGGCTAAGAGTTCTCCCGGCTTATCTTTGAGCTGGAGTTTCAGGGTAGTTCGGATATATTTCTGCACGGTCTTCACTCGCGATATGTATGGGTTATTATTTAGCGGTGAAAGTATAACTAACCTTTTAAGAGGGAAGGAAAAAAGGAAGGAAGCAGGATTCCTGCTTACCTTCTTCTCAGTGCAAGAGCGCCGAGAATGCCTGTCAGTCCAAGAAGCGGGAAGGGGGTTTTCGGATTTTCCGGGGTCTGCGGAGAGTCCGGCATGACCGGCGGGAGCGGGTAGAATGGTTCGTCGTCCGGGATTTCCGGTTCGATTACCGGGTCATTTATGACTGTCCCGTTTTTCACAAAGCCGATGTAGAAGGGAGAGCCGGAGGTAATTACACCTATATAGAATGCCCTGCCGTTTTCTACCATAATCAGATTTGTCGGCATCTCACTCCAGGTGATTGTGCCGTTACTGTTGACGGTTCCCTGGAAGAGTACAATGTCTGTTACGGTATATCCTTCCGCTTCAACTCCGGAAACAGGGAGATTGAAAGCGACTGCTCCATTTATCTTTGCTGCGGTGTTATAGCCCGGGATGTCAAGAGCGAATGCATAGTATCCGTTGTCCGGCATGGTAAAGGCCGGCATCACATTTAATGTTGCCATTCCTGACGAGCCTGCCGGCAGTTCAAGACCGGTGACTACCGGACTGCTTCCAAAGAAGACAACACCGTTTGCCGGAATTTCCCGCGGATAGTACTGGTAGTTTCCAGAGGAAGAGCCGGAGGATGATCCGGAAGAGGAACCGGACGCGGATGGTCTCAGTTCATATCCGACTGCATAGCTGGAGAAACTGCTTGCAATAATTGTTACAGTATACTCGGTCTGTGCGGAGTTTAAGACACTGATTACCTGTTCTGACGGCAGAACTTCTGCGGTTCCGTTTGCGATGTGGTATCCGCGGATGTACTGCGGACCACCGATGTCTGCTACTTCGTCAGCCGGGAGGATGAAGGTGATACTGATACCGTTTTCAGTGATGTTGCTGTTGACTGCAGAAAGGTTGTCTGCAGAGGCGGTAATCATGGCGAAGAGATTCTGTTCTGTTCCAAGGGAGGACTGTACCGTATCTTCAACGGTGTTGTTCCAGGTCGAGGTGATGGTCGGAAGCTCTGTGAAGTTTTTGAGGCCGATCTCTACGGTCTGGGTAACAGCCGCGTTTCCGGCGGCAACAGCGTTTGTTGTTGGATAGGTGACTTTGATAGAGGAGACTGTTCCGGTAAGGGTATTCCCAACCCGGGTTACGTTTTCGGTGAAGTTCACCTCCATTTTTACTCCGCTGTCACCGTTGATGATTGCAGTCTTTCCTGACGTGGTTACAGTACTGGTTTCTGCTGAGATGGTAAGTGTTGTAGATTCTGCGGACTGGCTGACGCCAACCTGAAGGTCCGGGTTGACCGCTGCTCCTGCCGGTGCATTCTCATGCCAGACGGCAGTTACACTCAGATCCTCTGCGGGCATGGTTTCAGGGAGTGCCGGGTTCCAGCGTACAAAGGTATAGCCGTCTTTGGTCGGGTTTGCCGGGGCAGTTACTGTAGAGCCGTAGCCAACGTCAAGCGGAGTAACAGAACTGCCGCCTGCAGTGTTGAAGGTGATTGTGTAGATCTGCGGAGTAAATGCGGCAGAGACTTCTGCAGCGTTTGCCGGCATGATAAACAGATATGTTCCGTCAATGTCTTTGAGCGTGTTTCCGGCAACGGAAATCTCTGCGAGTTCATATCCTTCGTCAGCGACGGCGTTTGAGATGCCGACAATCTCTCCTTTGTATGCAGAGGCAGTACTCAGAGTAACTGCACCATTCTCTGCAGAGACCGTAATCGAATTGGTGTCTGCGGTGTCTGTATTGTTTTCGACAATGAAGATTGACGGGTTGTTGTTGTAGCAGTAGAGGTTTGCGACGGTGGTTGCAGAGATGATTGCAGAAAGCGGGGTTGTTACCGCATTGTTTTCCACACGGATGGTCTGTCCGTCCAGAATCTGGTTTCCGCTGGTCTGCTGTGCTGCGCCGACAACTCCTGCAGCAAAGGTGCCGCCGGTGATGCTGGATGCAAGGTTGATGTTTTCAGAGACTTCAGCCTGATTATAGATATTTCCGACGATTCCGCCGGAACCAAGAGTGCTTGCCGGAGCTAATACATTTCCGCTGTTGGTGTTATCCGTAACAGAGATTGTTTCCGTCAGTGGGTATGCATCGTTAATCTGATAGCGAATCCAGCCGATGATTCCTCCGTAGGCTGTTCCGCTGTTTCCGGCGGTACTGGTGATATCAGCATTGTTACTGTTTCCGGAGACAGTTCCATAGTTGGTCTGTTCACCAATGATTCCTCCTGCCTCAACTCCTGCAGAGATTTCTCCGGTGTTGATGCAGTCAGCAACATTTGCGGCAGAGAAACCGACAATTCCGCCGGCGAGGTATGGGCCGGTAACAGTGCCGGTGTTGATGCAGTCTGAAATGGTGATGGAGGAACCAACTTCAGTGTAGTAGGCTTTTCCGACAATACCTCCGCTTCCGCCGGAAGAACCGGTGGCGGAGATGTCTGCAGTGTTGATACAGTCGGTGATTGTTCCGGAGATGGTCATTCTTCCAACGACTCCGCCGACTCCGTCAGCGGCAGAAAGTGTACCGCTTACCTGAATGTTTCTGGCAGTTGCGGAGTTTACCATAAGACCTGCTGCAGAGCCTGCGGTGTCTGCTGCGGTATTGATTGAGACCTCGAAGAGATTCAGGTTCTCTACAGTTCCGCCGTCAACAACACCAAAGAGACCTACTGCCTCTTTTCCTGCCCCGCCGGTGACGGTAAGGCCGCTTATGGTGTGTCCTGCTCCGTCAAAGATTCCGGAGAAGGCATTTCCGATATAGGACGAGCCGGAACGCGATCCGTTTCCAATCGGGGTCCATTCACCGGTAAGCGTGATGTCATTTGTTATCTGAAAGTACTCGCCGGTGTATGCATTTCCGGCGTTTACGTCTGCTGCAAGCTGCTGCAGATCTGCAGCCGATGAAAGCAGATACGGGCTGTCTTCTGTTCCGCTTCCGGTATATGCTCCAGCCGGCATAATAAGGGCAAGACAGAACACAAGAATGACTGCGGCCGTGGTTCTGGTTTGCCGCAGGGTTTTTGCCTGTTTCTGGTTGGTTTTTCTATTCTGTGTCATGGTTTCACGGGTTGATTTGCGGTTTTTCCTGGGTGATGTATTTTTGAAAAAAGCATAGAACAGCACTATGCTGAAGGGAGATTAGTGCTGTTTGTTTATCAACAACTGGATATCTGCAAAAAAAGAAAAACCGGCAGGTATGCCTGCGAAAAAAAGGAATTGTTATAATTCGTGGACTGCAGCAAAGACCTTCTTTGCCGCGTCCATTCCGCCGTCCATAAAGACAGCACCCATCAGTGCCTCAAAACACTCTGCAAGAACCCGTCCGCTGGTCCAGATCTGCATCGAAATCTCGCCTTTACCCCAGAGCACCAGATCCGGAAGCTCGATTTTCTCTCCGAGTGCACGAAGAACCGACATATTTACCTGTTCAATCTTCAGCCGCGTAATCTCGCCTTTTGCGGTAACTCCGGAGGCAATAATATCCTGGATAACCAGAATCTCGATTACTGCATCGCCTAATACCGCCAGATAATCCATGGTATAATCAAGCGGGATAGTATTCTCGCGGGCAAACGCGGTACGGGTTAATGCGTGAATCAGATAATCCTCGTTCTGAAACGTGTAGCCGATTCTCTCATAGAACTCGGAGATATCATTCAGCAGCATAAAAAAAGTTATTGTGCGGTCCAGGTCAGGTGACCTAAGACACGGTAGGTGAATTCGAGTTCCTCGAATACCGGAATGTTGTGCTCGTTTAAGAGGTCAACTCCCGGCTTTAAGCTGTCGCCGCCGACGAAACAGCCGACAAGGAGGTTGTCAGTCTTCTTCTGATAGTCGATGATGACCTGACTGACCTGCTCTGGTGAGAGCACCTTGTTCGGGAAGTTGACAAGGATTGCGATATCCCAGAGGTCCGGGTTTGCACAGAGAACATCGTAGACACCGCGGAAGCGTGCCTCGTCTGCATCGCCGAGTAAGTCAATCGGGTTGTTCTTGTTCCAGAACGGCGGGAGGAAGGTGTCCATCTCGTCAATGATTTCCTTTGGCAGGTCGCAGATGTCGATGCCCCAGGTTTCTGCATAGTCGTTGGAGAGAACGGCAAATCCGCCTGCGTTGGTGATGACAACTGCACGCTTGCCGGTCAGCGGCTTCTTTAAGCCTCCTAAAATCTTTGCAATCTGGAATGCACCCTCAAGAGTCTTTGCCGGAACAACACCGCACTTTCTAAAGGCTTCCATGTAAACCTCATATGCTCCGGATAAGGAACCGGTGTGGGATGCTGCTGCTGCCTGTCCTCTCTTGGAAGAACCTGCTTTGATAGCGATAATCGGCTTGACCTTGGTGACCTCTTTTGCCATCTCCATGAAGGCAACACCATTCTTAATCTCTTCAATGTAGAGGATGATGGATTTGGTGTGCGGGTCGCGTGCTGCGTAGCTCATATAGTCAAGGAAGTCAAGATCGCACTGGTTTCCGACAGAGACGACCTCGGAGTATCCCATCTCGGATCCCTCGGAAAGGGAGATACCGACGACTGCATTTGCAATAGCTCCGGACTGGGAGATGAATGCAATGTCTCCCGGAAGCGGGGAGGTTGCGACATAGGTGGTGTCTAACTTGTACGGCGGGAGAATGAGACCGAGACAGTTCGGACCGACGATTCTGACACCATAGTTTCTGGCGATGGAAACCATGCGCTCTTCGAGAGCCTTTCCTTCCTCGTTCATCTCCTTGAAGCCGGCAGTGATGACAACCGCCATCTTGACTCCCTTCTTACCGCACTCGTCCATGATTCCCGGAACTAACTGTGCCGGAACGGTGATGACGACCATATCGACCGGGCCCGGAATGTCTCCAACGCTCGGGTAGCACTTGACGCCCTGGATTTCAGCACGCTTGTTGTTGACCGGATAGACCTCACCCGGGAACTGGAGAAGGTTGTGGAATGCTGCGTATCCCATCTTGGTCTTGTCATCGGATGCACCAATGACTGCAACGCTTCTTGGCTTGTAGTAGTCAAGCGGGACAATCTTTTCCGGATCATAGTGTGGCGGAAGAGTGACCGGTTCGTCCTGAACAATGACGCGTGCATCGACTGCACAGCCGCCCTTTTCGTAGAGTCTGAGCGGGTTGATATCGAATTCGACGACGTTTTCGTTCTCTTCAAAGAAGCGGCATGCGTTCTTTAAGACGTTTAAGAGGAACTCTTCATCTTTTGGTGCGTCTCCTCTGTATCCTTTGATTAAGGTGTATCCCTTGATTTCACGGATTAAGGAGCGGAGTTCATCATCGGATGCCGGAAGAAGGCGGATGCCGACATCTTTGTGGAACTCAACCATGGTTCCGCCAAGACCGAAGGTGATGACACGACCGAATGCCGGGTCAATCTTACCGCCGACGATAAGCTCAAGTCCGGACTTTGCCATCTCTTCAACGATGACACCTTTGATTTCTGCAGATGCATCGTAGTTCTTTGCGTTTGCAATGATTTTATCAAAAGCTTCCTTTGCTGCTGCGTCATCTTTGACGCCGACGATGACTCCTCCTGCATCACTCTTGTGAATAATCTGCGGGGAGACAATCTTCATAACAACCGGATAACCAATGGAAGCGGCGGCTTTTGCTGCATCGTCTGCGGACTGAACAATCTCAAAAGCCGGGGCTGGCACGTCATACTGACGCAGGAGGGCATAGCCGTCTGCTTCAGATAACATCTTGGTGGGTTTAGAGGACACTTTTCGATACTCCTTATTTTATGTTGGGGCTAATCCTGCGGTATACTGCAGTGATTAATTGTACATTATTTATCATGTATGATTAGTATAAATACCCTATGTTTTATCGCTGAAGGGTATTTTTAAACCGGTATTCTCTGTGAGAACTTCCCTGCTCTCTTGAATACTGTTCTCAGGAATTGCCGGAAAAAAGTATGGATGGGCGAGGAATGATTTCCTCCTCCCGGTACATATCTGCTGCGGATGTTAGAAATTAATCGTTCCTTCGTATACGGTTTCTGCAGGTCCGGTCATGAGCGGAAGGTCTGCAATAGTAATATCAAGCGGTCCGCCTGCAGTGGTTACATGGATTACATCACCGACGACTTTGCCTTCGTGCTCTGCAATTAATGCACAGGCGGTCGAACCGGTTCCGCAGGAGAAGGTCTCTCCTTCGACACCGCGTTCAAAGGTTCTGATGGTGATGTCTGCTTCTCCGGTGACCTGGACGAAGTTTACGTTGGTTCCGTTCTTGTAGTGCTCGTGGTGTCTGATCTTTGGAGCGACTGCATCGATATCGACTGCTTCTACATCGTCGACAAAGATTACTGCGTGCGGGACGCCGGTGTTGACGGAATATACAGTCATGCCGTCAATCTCAATGGAGTCTTCGAAGACCGGGGAACCCATGTTGATGGTTGCCATAAAGTCTCCGTCACGGTCGTAGTCTCCTCTGACCGGAAGAACGCCTGCGAGGGTCTCGATCTTGAATGCCTTTGTCTTTGCATATTTCTTATCTGCGGCATATTTTGCCAGACAGCGGATACCGTTTCCGCACATCTCCGCTTCGCTTCCGTCCGGCTGGAACAGAGACATCTTTACATCAGCAACTGCAGACGGTCCGATGAACAGAATACCGTCTGCACCGATTCCAAAGCGTCTGTCACAGTATGCAGCGGCAAATCCTGCCTTCATATCGTCCGGAATAACAACGCCTGCCATCTCATCAATCAGGGCGAAATCATTTCCGTTTCCGTGGAGTTTGGTAAATGATATAGACATGATGATATGGTATGCGCTAAAAGATTATAGGGCTGTCGAACTCCTGCCGGAGCTGCAAAAAAAAGAGAGTGCCGGTTCTTCCGGATTAAATCCAGAGAACCATACGCAGAAGGTCGCGGACGCCTGGACCGAGACCGACAACAATCATTGCGAAGATAATCAGATACCAGAGGCTTTCCATGCCCTCTTCATGTCTGAACTTCTCCAGAACCCAGATGGACGGGACAAGAACTGCCAGTTTTAAGAGGAACATACTGTATGCCGTCCCGGTCAGTTCGATGATGCCGTTTCCAACCACGTGCTGTTCGATGTAGTGCAGCGGGTGAAGGTCAAGAGCATAACCGGTTGCAGACGAGTCAAGGAAGTGGCTGGCGATTAAGGAGATATACATCGGGTGCGAGACATATTTCCAGCGGCAGACAAAGCGTAAGAATGCCCAGAGAGCTGCGGTTGCTGCTGCGGCAAGCCCTACAACGATTACGATAATCATGAAGTCAAACGTTGCGCCGGCGTTGGTGATGCCAAACCAGGTAAGGTAGGCGAATGCGAGAACCGATGCAGCGGTACCGATTCCGCCGAATACCGGAATGTAGGAGACAACGACCTTTTTCTTCTGCAGGAGGTATGCGAAGAACAGCGCAATCATACCGAATATCAGCGTCACGATATAGACCTGCGGGGTGATGAACAGAATCCACCAGGGGTCGGGAATCGTTCCGGTATCTTCTACTACCCTCAGCAGTCCGCCGAAGATGACATAGGTTAAGGATGAGAGGATAAGCGGGGTGGTGATTTCGATATTTACCTTGCGCATCCATCGGTAAAGTAAATACAGACCGAGGAGCACTAATAAAGCATATAAGATTGTCTGCACTACTGTATAGTTAGAAGCTTCCAGAGTGACAATCCAGGAATATATCTCTTCAAACATATCAGGACCTTCTATGAATGTAAATGATAATAGGATATTAAAAGATAAAACCTTTGACAAATCGCGCTGGATTCAGCTGCCGCGTGATGTGATTGCGGGACATGACGCATTAAAGCAGCTTCCGCTTGTGGTATCTGATCTGGGAATGAAGGGCCCGCTTCTGGTGCTGTCGGGAAGAAATACTATGGATACTGTGGGTTTCCGGGTTGTCGGTCTCTTAGAGGATGCAGGATTTACGGTTGATTCCTTAATTGTCGGGGAAATCACCTATGAAGAGGTTACCCGTACCGCACAGTATGCGCAGGAGAAAGGTTCGGTCCTGCTGATTGCTGTCGGCGGCGGTCGTGTGATTGATATCGCCAAAATCGTCTCATATAATATAGATATCCAGTTCATCAGTGTGCCGACCGCTGCTTCCCACGATGGTATTGCATCATCCCGCGCATCGATTCGTACCGATGACGGCAGTGTAAGTGTCGCGGCTCACCCCCCTCTGGCAATTGTTGCCGATACCGGGATTCTGGCATCTGCTCCGCACCGGCTGACGGCTGCAGGATATGCGGATACGATTGCAAACTATACTGCAATTCTTGACTGGGATATGTCGACCCGCGAGACAGGAGAGCGGGGAAGCGAGTATGCAACGGCTTTGTCGATGATTGCCGCAGAGCTGATGGTTGAAAACGCTGATATCATTAAAGAGTATGATGAGCGTGCGGCCTGGATTGTGATGAAGGCGCTTTTCGCATCCGGCGTGGCGATGAGTATTGCCGGCAGTTCCCGTCCGGCATCGGGCGGAGAGCACAAGTTTGCGCATATGCTGGAAAAGATTGCGCCGGGTCAGGTTCTCCACGGAGAAGCATGCGGGGTTGGTACGATTCTTTCGATGTACTGCCACGGAGGAGACTGGAAGCGTATCCGCCATTCGCTGAAGATAATCGGTGCTCCGACTACTCCTGCGGAACTCGGCGTCTCGGATGAACAGGTTGTCGAAGCCCTTGTCCGGGCGAAGGAGATTCGCCGCGAGCGCTATACTATCTTTGACTCGATTACCGGGGAACAGGCGCGGGCAGCAGTTGCCGCTTTGTATGAGGAGGAGTAAATGGAAGAGGAACGGATTATTACTATCGTCGGCTCGGTTCTTGCAAAGGAGGGGGCTGAGTTTGTGTATGCCGGCCCGTCTGCGGCCTGCGAAGGATGTAAGGTTGCCCGGGTATGCCATAATGCGAAGCTTCGCATCGGCAGACGCTATACGGTTGTCTCGACCAGGAAGACACATCATGAGTGCCCACTCCATGAAGGAGGAGCAGAGGCGGTTGAGGTTTCTGATGCCGAGGTGACGGTTGTTATCCCGACGAGTCAGGCTACCCGCAGAACACGTATTGTCTATACGCCGGTGTGTGATGAGAAGTTCTGTAAGGGGTATGCATTCTGTCATCCGGACGGGGTGATGGAGAAGGAAAAGTATGTGGTTTTAGAGGTTCTCGGTTCCTATTCGGAGACCTGTCCGAAGGGAATTAAGAACTTAAAGCTTGCAAAACTCCGGCACGTGCCGTGAGTTTTGTTTTTGCGGTTTGGATTAGGCGGAGGTGT
>JAFZFW010000021.1 GCA_017555685.1 Methanocorpusculum sp. | reverse complement strand
TGCTACGGTGTCTCCTGCTTCCACGCATTTTGCGAAGACGTCGCCGATTCCGTAGGAGGTGTTCATTCCCCAGGATTTGGCGGCAAGGATTGCTTTTTTGTGGTTCTCCGGGATTTCGGTCTTTGCTAAAATCCGGTTTACCACATTGCTGGTAGAACCTGGCATGAGCGCAAAGTCCACGGAACAGACCGGGCCGTAAAATCCTGCATAACAGCGTACGGCTTCCCGTCCGACAAGGGCTTCATTTGCCTGGATGGAATCGGCAAAGGTTTCCATGCTCTTTGCAAATGCTTCGTCTTCGCTGCAGAGGATATCTAAAACAACCGGGGTCTGATAGTGTTCAACAAAAGGATCGTCCTCTTCGCGGACATGGGTTGTTAAGGAGGAGAGGACGGTAAAATGGTTTTTCACTGATTCTTTGTGGAGGTTGATGACTGCGGCACTCTGGTTCGGCAGGACGGTCATTTTTTCGACTGCATCCACATAGGGCTTTGCATCCTTCATGTGGAACCGCATTCCGCGGCGTCTGCGCAGGACTTCGATGTCTGCGTACTGAGCGGCAAGCGCTTCATCGACCATTTTCTTATAGAGATTCTTCATTTTTGTCACCGTTTTCCGGCTGAATGAATGGTTCTCCTGTGAGGTCAAGTAGCTTTAGATAGGGGTAAAAAAGAAGGTGTTTTCCCTTATGCAAGACAGGTGTCTTTTGCCATGCGGGAGGTGATGTAGGAAAGCACGGCACAGAAAGCGCCGAAGATACAGGCCGCGGCAATTCCTCCTGCGGTAAAGACCTCAGGACTTCCGGAGGCAAGGGATGCCGCAACAGAGTATGCGGCAATTCCTACCACGCTTCCGACATTCATGACCGTGTAGGTCAGACTGCCGGCTGACCCCTGTGTGTCTTCTGTGCAGTGAATCGTGATTCTTCGAATCGTCGGTCCTTCATTGATTCCGAGTGTTGCTCCAAGCAGCAGCAGGCCGGCAAAGAGCAGGATGGTGTTCTGCAGAAGAATTGCCGCGGCAAGGATTCCCGAGGCCGCGATTCCAACCAGTGCAGAGAGGTTACAGAGCCGTTTGCATCCGCAGGTGTTGGTAAGCGTTCCGGCAGGAATTCCCATCAGCATCATCGTAACCGGCGGAATCAGCATGATGCCTCCTGCAAGCGCACTGCCGAGCCCGAGCGGCCCGGTTAAGTAGAAGGGGAGAATGTAGATGCTTCCAAGATATACAATCGTGATGAAGAGGCAGGAAACTGCCGCCCGGATGACGATTTTGTTCTTCAGAATATTTGCCGGAAGCACCGGGTCAACGTGTTTCATCTCACAGCGCAGGAAGAGTACGGCAAGCACCGGGGATGCGGCAAGCAGGATAAAGACCGGAAGCGACCAGCCGGCGGAGTTTCCAATCTCAAGACCTGTCAGGAAGACCAGAAGGGTTGCGGCAAGAAGGAAGGCTCCTGCATAATCAAACGGTTTCTTTTCCCGCGGGACAATCTCTGTTTTGGGAATGACGAAGAGTGCGCCGAGGATACCAATGATTCCAACCGGGATGTTGATGAAGAAGATCCAGTGCCAGGAAAGGTACTCGGCAATCACGCCCCCGAGGCCCGGCCCGAAGGCGAGCGCTGCAGCACCAAGCGTTGCAAGCATTCCGGCGGCAAGCCCTTTTCGCTCTTCAGGGAGATGGAGCATTACCAGCATCGTTGCGGTTCCAACCATCATCGCAGCGCTTGCTCCCTGGAACACGCGGCAGAGAATCAGCATGATGATGCTTGATGAGATGCCGCAGAGGAAGGATGCTATTGTGAAAAGCACAAACCCGGTGATGAAAATCTCCCGGTATCGCCCGGTCCGGTCAGCAAGTTTTCCAAAGACCAGGAGCATGCTTGCCAGAGCAAGCAGGTATCCGGTCATCACCCATGCGGAGACTGCACTGCCGACGCCGAGGTCTGCGGTAATCGCCGGAAGGGCGATAGAGACGATACTGGTATCCAGATAATCCATAAAGACAGCTGCCGCTGCGACAATCATTAAGATAAACTGCAGGGATCTCTTTTCCAGAATCATATTCTCACAAAAAAGGGCTGTTCCGGCGGGCGGAAATCCGCCCTGATATTTTTAGCGGACCTGACTGTACGAAGAAAGACGTTTGACGTTTTTTTTGCTCCGTACGGCAGTCATTTGTCTTCTATATGGGTTCTGCTGTCTTATAACTGTTGTCTCTAAAAAGACTTATCCCGTTTCCCAAGAAACGAATAATCATGAATGGGCAGTCGAAGGTCTCCGAACTCATCTCCGCCGTATCCTCTGCAGGATTCTTGAAACGTGTATTCTCCTGGAAATCCATAAAAGAAGCAGCGCATGCTGCACGTGCAGAGGCAGACTCTGCGGCCGCAGTGCATGCGGCAGAGATTCGCGAGCTTACGTTTCGCTTAAGCGAGACCGAGCGCCGCCTGCATGATGCCGAGCTGTCCCGTGAGGAGTACAGCCGTGAGGCAGCATCCCGCGAGGCGCAGGAGATCTCGCGCTATCAGGAGCTTTCCGCCCGCTATACCCGTCTTTCCGATGACCTCGCCTCTGCCCGCGAGGCACTTGCCGGAGAGACCGCGGCAAAGCAGTCTCTTTCCCTCAGGCTTTCCGACACCGAGTCTGCGAAGCGTGCGCTGAGCATGGACTATACTGCCCTGCAGGAAAAAGCCGCAGCTCTCGAAGCGGATGCGCAGAGCTACCGGAATACTCTGGCGCTGGAAAGCGCGGAGCGGCTTACAGCGCTTTCGCGTGTTGCAGAGCTTACTGATGAGATGGAAAAGACTGCATCCGAACTGCGTCTTACCCGTGATACGCTGGCGGCGGAAGCGGAAGGCAAGCGGCTTTCGGCAGAGAAGTACACGGCACTGAAAACCGAGTATGACACGCTTTCTGCCGCATTCCAGGAGATGCGCGAGACCCGTGCGGTAGAAGCCGAGCAGTGCCGGGCGGCACTGGAAAAGGCTGAGGTGCTGACGGCTGAGTATTCCCATGCTGCAGAAGAACTGCAGACCGCCCGCGATGCACTGACTGCCGAGACCGAAGGCAGGCGCATTGAAGCACGCAAGTATGCGGAGCTCAAGACCGAGTTTGACGAGAAGGTGGCAGAGCTTTCGTCTGTTAAAGAAGTCTTAGCCGCCGAGGAGAGCGTAAAAGAGGAACGGGCGGCGGAGTACGAGCGCCGGGTTGAAAAGCTCAACACGTTAGTCGAGCAGATGGAAGCAGACCATGCCAAAGTCGAAGAACGGATTTTATGCGAGGTTGCCGAGCGCGAGGAGCGTCTTTCTACTGCCTGGCAGCGCCACGAGCAGGATGTCGAGGACACGGCAAAGAGCATCTCGGTCAAAAACGGCTTTGTCCGCTGCGAGAAAGGCGAGTATCCAAACCCGGGAACCCCGGACAATGCCTTCCTGATTGGTGATATGTTTACCATCTTCGATGCAAAGAGCCCGAAAAACCCCGAAGAGCTGGGTAACTTCCCGCAGTATCTGAAGAATCAGGCCGAGCTGATGAAGAAGTACTGTAAGCATGACAATGTGCGAAAGGATGCGTTCTTAGTCGTTCCGGCATCCACGCTTGAGGTGCTGACGACCTTTATGTACGATTTAGCGGAGTACACAGTCTATGTCATCACGCCTGAATCGATGCTTCCGATTCTCCAGATGCTCAGGACGATCGAGACCTACAACTTTGCCGAGCAGTTAAGCCCCGAAGACCGCGACAAACTCTGCCGCTTCATTGGAAAACTCTCCCACACAACCAAACGCAAGGTCCAGATTGACACCTACTTCTCCCGCGAACTGGTAAGCGTGCTTCGCGAAATTGACACGCTCCCGGACGAGTTCGCAAACGACATCGCCGTATACGAGCAGAAGGCAAAACTCAACCCGCCGATGGAAAAGCGGGCAAAGATGATTTCTGTCGCTGATATCTCTTCAGATGTCTCCAGAATCGAGACCGAGATTCTCGGCTGGTCGGTTGTGGAAGAATAACAATCTCTTTTTTAAAAAAGTAAGTGGGAGACTTATGCCTGTTTTAAGGTGTCTCTGTCCAGCATGTCCATCTTTCCTGCGACATGCGTTAAGTCTGCAGGCACTGCAATCATGTTGAGTGCCGTGCTCACGAAGTCCAAGGCAATCTCTAAGACCACAGCAATACCAAGCGCCTCGACCGGGATTCCCAGCTGCAGGAAGAGAATCGAGTAACAGGCGATACCTCCTCCCGGAACCGGCGGAACGGCTAAAGCCAGAAGACCGGCGGTCAGGATTGCGGCAAAGAGCCAGGATAAGGTCATCGGAACCGAGTAGTAGCTTGCCATGAAGACACACACGCAGAAGAATGTTGCCGCGTGACCGCAGCGGGAGAATGCTGTTGCAAGCGGGACGCCGAAGTTTACCAGGTTCTTGGAGATACCAAGGCGCTTCTCACAGCACTCCACATTGGTCGAGAAGGTAGCAACCGAAGATGCCGTGGTCAGCGCAATCAGAAATGTCGGCATAACCTTTCTGATGAAAACCGCGGGCTTTACCTTCTGGAAGATGCAGGCTTCACCGATGATGAGGATGATGTTTACCATAACCGAGATGGCAAGCACCACAAAGAGCAGTAACAGCTCGGATGCGTTGTTTACCATGTCGGTCAGCATCAGGTTGAGCACGCTGATGAAGACAATCAGCGGAAGAAGGGTGGTAATCCACTCCATGATGAGCTGAACCAGACTGTTTGCCTGTGCGACGAACTGGACGATGACCGGGATCTTCTTGTTTAAGATGAGCATCGCAAGACCGAAGGCAACGGCAAGGAAGATAATCTGTAAGGTGTTTCCTTCCGCAAACGGTGCAATCAGGTTGCCCGGGATAATGCCTAAGAGCATGTCAAAGATTGCGAAGAACTCGCCTCCGCCGGATGCCCCTCCGGAGAAGGAGAAGGTAAAGAACGGCAGTGCGACTAAGGTACAGATAACGAGCGTAAAGTAAATGCGCCCGAAGTATCTGCCGATAACTTTCCGCCCGAGTGTGCCGAGCGTTGCCGTATCACCGATACTGTAAATACCCCAGATGAGGGATAAGAACATCATGGGAAGTGCTGTTGCAATCAGAAGCCCGATGAAGGTATCAAAGAGCGGGCCGATCAGAACCTCGGAGAGACCATGCCGCAGGTCGTCAGAGAGTGTCCGGCAGAAGAGACCAACTAAAATTCCGGAAATAAGCGCGATGCCTAAGTAGATGAGCGGATTAATTTTCCGCCGCTTCGGCATGATAGTGATCTGGTTTTCCCCGTTTACATAGTGGTACGACGGTGCAAGACCAATGTTTGCCAGGAGCGTCTGCACAGAGTTTCCGCCGTTTAACACACAGTCACTGTCGTTTCCGAAAGGATTTACCCGTGGACCGGCTGCGGTTAAGGTGATGTACTGTTTTCCGAGTTTTCTACCCGAGCGGAAACTGCACTCGGACCCCTCGCCTAAGCCTTCCAGCCACTTCTGCAGAACTTTTTCGACTACTGCATGCAGACGGTCGGCGGCCTGGGATTCAATCTTGTCCTCTTTTAAGGTCTCGGCGGTTAAGGTGCTGATTTCCTCAACCACATCCTTTGACAGCCGGAAGTTTTTGGATTTGGCGGAAGGCGGCATAAATTGTTGCTTATCATTTGCTGTAAAAGAAGATTAATGGTGCGGTGAAATAGGCACCAGGGATTTTATAATCGGTTCAAACAGATAGGACACAAACGAATAGGCCTCATCAAGATAGAGAATCGTTGCAAACAATCTGCCCTCAGCATGCTGAATATTGATAAGACTTTTTCTATCCGAAATCAGGACCAGGACCGTATTCTGCAGGATAAACGGATGAAGTTTTTCCGAATCCGGCTCATCTTTTCTAAATCGGTAGCAGGGGATGGAATACCCTTCAGAAGATTCTGGATTCAGCAGAATCGGATATACAGAGAGTTTTTTGGAGAGTCGTTTCAGTACTGTTTCAGGAATCTGTTTTTTCCCGTATTCGGTATCGCGAATAATCAGAATGAGCTCATTTTTTGTTCGGCGGAGAAGCGGTTTTATATGCGTTTCAATCGCCCATTCTGACTGCAGTTCATGAATCTGCGGCCTGATATCAACCGGTTCTCTGAGATAAAGGCTGCGCAGATACTCTTCTGCAGCATCATACCGACTGACAGCTTCTCTGCGGAGGCGGTCAAAAACCGTTTTCATCTCTGCTGCGGTATATCGTATCGGACGGCTTTTTGTCTGGGAAACAAATCCGCGCTCCTCTAAGGTGGACAGAACCTGGTAAATCTTATTCCGCGGAATGCCGCTTATCTCATAAACATCGCGTACCGTTGCAGATTTCAGCATGAAAACTGCATAATATGCCTTCGCCTCATTTTCTGACATCCCAATGCCGGTCATCTGCCTGATGAACTCAATCTGATTCTTGTCCGAAGATTCCACAATATATTGTGACAGTAAAAGGTAACAAATATTTCGACACAACGGGGCTGATTTCTCCAGTTATTGAGAATTGTTTCTAAATGCCGGGACTTGAGGGTGTTTTTGGACGCATCTCTGATACGGTTAGGAGTACCATTGAGTCTATATTACTCAGTCTTCAAACAATACAGATACATTATGCAGAAATTCGTATCATTCATGCTTTGTGCAGTGCTGTCTGTACTGCTTCTGATATCTCCGGCATCAGCCGCAGACCCGACCGGCCTTACCGTATCTGACTGTTCGTTCTCTCCTGCGGTTCTTATGCCGGGAGATACCGGAATATTTACCATCATGCTGACTAACAGCGGAGAAGAGACGGCTGTTCTGAATCGTGCCTACATCAAAGTCTATGACAGTGAAGGAATGGAAATGACAACTGCCGAAAGCTACAACCTCCCGCGCTATATCACCCCGGGAAGTACCGTTACGCTTACCATGCCGATACAGGCAGGAGAAGAGACCGGGATTTTTTACCCGGTGTTCAACCTTGCATTTGCAGACCACACTACCTCATTAAAACAGCCGATTCCGGTCATTGTTGATGATTCCGGTCTTGATATCTCATTAACCCAGGTTCCGGACTCTTTCCCTGAAAGCGGAAGCGAGCAGGTTGTCCTGACACTGGCAAATCCAATGCAGACTGACCTCACTGCGGTATCTCTCTCTGCAGACGGCAAGGGTGTGTCCTGTAAAGAAGGAACAGTCTTCGTTGGAACTATTTCCTCCGGTTCATCTGCTGTATCTGCCCTCACCGTCAGAACTGACAAAGCAGAGGAAGTGAACCTTGTTGTATCCTATACCAACGGTGCAAACAAACACACAGAAACGGTTACCATCCCGGCAGGAGTTTCCGCGTCTGCGGCAGCACCGGAGCTGATTATCACCAATATTCTGGTGGAAAAGACTGGAAAATACCACACCTTAACAGCAGATGTAAACAATGCAGGATTCACTACTGCAAACTCGCTGCGTATCACCTCTCTGGAAGGCGGAGACATTGGCCCATACAGTACGTACGTTGTCGGTTCTCTCGATGGAGATGACCTTGCAGGATTTGAACTCACGTTTACCGAGCCGGAAAATGGTGTCCTGACTCTGGTTTTAACCTATAAAAATGACGGAGGAGATTCCACAACAGAAGAGGTCTCTGTCGTTCTGGAAAACCATATGAAACCGAAAGAAACAAACAGCGTTCCCCTGATTGTCGGAGGAATCATCATTCTGCTTGCTGCAGCGGCTGTTATCGTCAGAAAGAAAAAGGCAGGAAAATCCGAGTAATATGGAAGAGACTCCTATTGTGGAACTGCGTGATGTCACTAAAGTCTATCCAATGGCTGCAGGAGATGTCTATGCCTTAAACCACATAACCTTCACGGTACAAAAGGGAGAATTTATCGCCATTATGGGTCCTTCCGGTTCGGGAAAATCCACGCTGATGAATATAATTGGGTGTCTTGATGTGCCGACATCCGGGTCAGTGTACATCAACGGAGTGCCGACTGCCGATATGACAGATGACGAACTCACTGAACATCGTCTGCACACCATTGGGTTCATCTTCCAGAAGTTCAACTTAATCAGCCTGCTTACTGCGTATGAAAATGTAGAGTATCCGCTGATTCTCAAACACGGCCCGGGAGATTACAAAGAAAAAGTAACTTCCCTCCTGTCTCAGGTCGGTCTTACCGAAAAGCAGATGCAGCATACACCCTACGAGCTTTCCGGAGGACAGCAGCAGCGTGTCTCTATAGCCCGTGCTCTGGCAAATGACCCGTCTTTTCTTATCTGCGACGAACCAACCGGAAATC
The DNA here is from genome assembly GCA_017555685.1 of Methanocorpusculum sp. Classification (GTDB taxonomy): domain Archaea; phylum Halobacteriota; class Methanomicrobia; order Methanomicrobiales; family Methanocorpusculaceae; genus Methanocorpusculum. The sequence goes on along the minus strand of JAFZFW010000021.1, from coordinate 5,847 downwards.
TTGATTCAAAAATGAGTATGCAGATTATGGAAGTACTGTCTGCTCTTCACAAAGAGGGAAAAACGGTTCTGATGGTAACTCACAATCCGGAAACAGCCGAATATGCAGACAGAACTGTCATTATCCGTGACGGGGAGATTGTACATGAGTAAGCAGAATTCTCTATTGCATAGAATCTACTCACCGATGATTCTTTCTCTCTCCATTCGGAATCTGAAACTGAATAAGTTTCGGACGATGCTGTCTTTAATTGGTATTGTTATCGGTGTGTTTTCCATCTGCGGTCTTGGGATGGTAGGTGCGGCATTTACGGAAAATATCAACACAATGGTCGCGGAAAATGCGGACCGGCTTACTTTGTCCTCGATTGCGGAGAAAAACATCGGAGGGACTATTGTATACGGCTTCTCTGAAAAGGACATCAGTGAGATTGAATCTGCCGTAAAATCTGTTACCACTGAATACACGATTATCACACAAAACACCGGAAGTAAAGCGCTTGTTGTCGGAAAGTCGGGAGCGGTTGGATATCTTACCGGTATGAGCGAAGAAGGTCTGGAGGAGATTGCAGGCCCAACCTTAGAAGAAGGCAGTCTTCCGCGCAGTGCAAACGGGATTCTGATTACCCGCGATTATGCAGATGACAATAATCTTCACATTAACAGCAGGATAACCACGACGGATGTAAATGGAGATGAGGTAAAACTCCGCGTAACCGGAATCATGGAGGAGGATTTAATGACGTTTGTTATGTCTGCATCTATGGAGATGTGTATGATTACCGGAAGCCTTGACATGTATCAGAAACTTCTGGGAGATAAAAACAATCTCTATGATACGGTAATCATCAAAGTAAAAGACCCGCTTCTGTTACAGCCAATCGAGGATGCAGTTGAGCGGAAGATGAACGGCAAGGCATACAAGGATTCGGATGATACCGTCAGAATCACGAACAGTTACGACACGGCAGAAACATTGAACGATGTGCTGTCTCTTGCCTATATCTTCCGTACAGTTATCAGTGCAGTGTCTCTTGTTGTTGCTTCTGTTGCTATCGTGAATGTGATGATGATGTCAGTAAAGGAACGTACCAGAGAAATTGGTATCCTCCGCAGTATCGGCACAAAGAAAAGTCAGATTCTGCAGATGTTCCTCTATGAGGCAGGTATTATGGGGATGATTGGTTCGTTTATCGGGACTGTCTGGTCATGTATAATTACGCCAATTATTCTCATCATTATGCTTGATTCGGCAGAAATGATGTTTTCCCCAGGAGTTCTCTGCTATATTCCGCTTGGCATCCTTATCGGCATCGGGGTCTGTCTTGCGGCAGGACTTTATCCTGCACTCAAAGCGGCAAATCTCAACCCGGTTGAGGCGATGTCCACAGACTAAGCGCCCTTCCTCCCCTCCCACCTATTTCCCTCTGTATTGTCAATTATTTCTAGAGTATTGGGAAGCAATTTATAGTTCTAATCCGGAATATAATTCCCCGGTGATTCTAATCATGAGAAGACAGTTACAGGGAATTTCTCTCATCCTCTTCGGTATTTTACTTGCACTCTTTGCACTGGTCAACCCCTGGATTCCAATTATTGATGATTTACTGGGCACTGTCTCCGGTTACGCATCGATTATCTGTGGAATCATTGGAGTCATCCTGGCATTGAAAAAAGACTAACCGTTGCTTTTTTGAACGAATGAGATGAGTGAGAAAAGAGTGCGAAGGGCGAGCGGCACGAAGTGACGTAAGCCTTGAGCATTTTTCTGAATGAGTGAAACGAATGAGGAAAAATGCGAAGGAAGGGATTCGAACCCCAGAACTCCTATGAGACCAGACCCTGAATCTGGCGCCGTTGACCTGGCTTGGCTACCTTCGCTCTAAAAGTGCTTTAGAATATTCGCTGTATATTGATATAAATCTACTGCTTCTGAAAAAATCAGGGGTGAAGAGGGAATCCCTCTTCTGCCTGCTCCTTAGTAGGTTGCGAGATAGCGCTTAATCTCCCAGTCGGTAATCGAGCGGGAGAAGTCACTCCACTCAAGGTCTGCCAGGCGCTGAATCTGCGAGACCACGTGTTCGCCTAAGACATCACAGAGCAGTTTGTCCTCCATTAATGCCTTGTTGGACTCCCGTAAGTTCTGCGGGAGACAGCGGATGCCTTCTGCCTCGCGCTCGGCTTCGGTCATCTTGAAGATGTTCTTGTCGATGCTCTCCGGCGGCTCAATCTTCTGCGTGATACCTTCCATTCCGGCGGCAAGCATCACCGCAAAGGTCAGATACGGGTTGCAGGTCGGGTCAGGGCTTCTGAGTTCTGCTCTCGTACTCTTTCCTCTCGGAGACGGCACACGGATTAATGCCGAGCGGTTCATCGTCGACCAGCCGATATAGACCGGTGCTTCATAGCCCGGAATCAGACGCTTATAGGAGTTCACCGTCGGGTTTGCAATACGGGTGATACCTTCCACGTGCTTTAACAGACCGCCGATGAAGTAGCGGGCATCATCAGATAACTGATGCTCTCCGTCAGGATCGAAGAACACATTCTGTCCGTCCTTCATCAGGGAACAGTTCACGTGCATACCGGAACCATTGATGCCGTAAATCGGCTTCGGCATAAAGGTTGCATGAAGCCCGCGCTTTAAAGCAAGCGTCTTTGCCGCGAACTTAAAGGTCACAACCTTGTCTGCCATAGAGAGTGCATCTCCGTACGTGAAGTCAATCTCATGCTGTGAGGGGGCAACTTCGTGGTGTGATGCCTCGATATTGAATCCCATCTCCGAAAGCTGGGTGACTAAGTCACGGCGCACGTCCTCTCCCGGATCGGTCGGCGTCTGGTCAAAGTATCCGCCGTGATCCTGCAGATTCACCGTCGGTCTTCCGAACTCATCCTGACGGAACAGGAAAAACTCCATCTCCGGGCCGACATTGAAGGTATAGCCGAGGGCTGCTGCCTTTTCCATCTGCTCGCGGAGAATATAACGCGGGTCACCGGTAAACGGCTCGCCGTGCGTGGTATAGACATTACAGATAAACCGCGCAACCCGGTAATCTGCATCAGACCAGGGGATTACCTGATAGGTGGAGGTCTCCGGACGCAGAACCATATCGGACTCCTCGAGACGGGCAAAACCCTGAATCGACGAACCGTCAAAACTGATACCGCCGGTTAATGCTTTTTCCACCTGTTTCGTCGGAATCGCCACATTCTTCGGCTTACCTTCCAGATCGGAGAACTGAAGGAGAACCGAACGCACTTTATCTTCCTCAAGTCTTGCGAGGACTCTGTCGATTTCGTCAGAAACCATAGTACTCATATATTCACCGTGGAAGTATAAACGCTTATCACCCGCTGTGGAACATACCGGGAAAAACTGCTCTTCCAAAGAGAGAAAAAGAGTAAATGCATATTCGGGAAAAGGAGTGCGTGAGTCGGAGTAATAAGCCTCCTTCTGTTTTTGCGGCATTCGGCTTAGCGTTGTACCCGGACTATTGGATCAGGTAAAATCCGTAGCAGCCCTGTTTCAACTTTCACCCACAGAGATTCGCCGTTCCATCACTTTCCCTGACATCAGCGCTCGGCATTTTCTGCCTCATTGCTCCGCCAGAGGTGTATCGTTTCTGTTCCAGAGCTGTGACTCTCGCCACCCGTACTTGCATACGGCTGTGTTACCTGAATGGTGGGAGGACTTTCCTCAGCGCAATAGTGCACCGTCGGCCGCGTGCTCCCTCTCACGCGGATACATATTGGCGTGGAGATGATATAAAGAATTACAGCCCGGCGGGATTGCCAAATGTATATTTTTGTACATTGATGATAATTATTTATATTTCAAAACGCAATGATATAAGGAGAACAATGCCGGAGGACACTATCCCCTACAAAATCTACGTCTCTGAAGAAGAGATGCCGAAACAGTGGTACAATATCAAGGTTGACATGCCGGTCAAACCAGCTCCGCTGTTACACCCGCAGACCGGAAAACCAATCACCTTTGAGGAACTGCGCACCATCTTCTGTGATGAACTTGCCCGTCAGGAACTTGACGAGACAAACCGCTTTATCGATATTCCTCAGGAGATTCTCGACTTCTACAAGATGTACCGCCCGTCCCCGCTTGTGCGTGCATACTGTTTAGAGAAGAAACTCGGTACTCCGGCACATATTTACTATAAGTTTGAAGGAAACAACACCAGCGGCAGCCACAAGTTAAACTCTGCAATCGTTCAGGCATACTATGCCAAGCAGCAGGGATTAAAGGGCGTCACCACCGAAACCGGAGCCGGACAGTGGGGAACGGCTCTCTCGATGGCATGCGGTTACTTGGAGATTGACTGTCAGGTCTACATGGTCAGGTCCTCCTACGAGCAGAAGCCGTTCCGCCGTGAGGTCATGCGTACCTACGGAGCAAATGTCACTCCGTCTCCGTCCGAGACCACCGAGGTCGGCAGAAAGATTAACGAAGAGTATCCGGGAACTCCGGGCAGTTTAGGCTGTGCTATCTCTGAAGCAGTCGAGGCTGCAACCACGCAGGACGGCTACCGCTATGTTTTAGGCAGTGTTCTCTCACAGGTTCTGCTCCACCAGACCGTCATTGGTCTTGAGTGTAAGATTGCGCTCGACAAGTATGGCATCAAGCCGGATATTATCATCGGCTGTGCCGGCGGAGGCTCGAACCTTGGAGGACTTATTGCTCCGTTCATGGGCGAGAAGCTCAGAGGAGAGGCAGACTACCGCTTCATCGCTGTTGAACCTGCCTCGTGTCCGACCTTAACCCGCGGTGTCTATGCATACGATTACTGTGACACCGGAAAAGTCTGTCCGCTGCAGAAGATGTACACGCTTGGAAGCGGATTTATGCCTGCTTCCTCCCATGCCGGTGGCTTACGCTACCATGGAATGAGTTCTATCCTCTCCGAGTTCTACGACGAGGGATTAATGGAGGCAGTAGCTGTTGAGCAGACCGAGGTCTTTGCCGCGGCAAAGGAGTTCGCCCGTGTTGAAGGAATTCTCCCGGCCCCGGAGAGCAGTCACGCAATCAAGGTCGCTATCGATGAGGCATTAAAGTGCAAGGAGACCGGAGAACAGAAGGTCATTCTCTTCGGTCTTACCGGTACCGGTTACTTTGATATGTATGCCTACGAGCGGTTCAACAACGGTGTCATGACGGATTACATCCCGACTGATGCGGAAATCGAAGAGTCTGTGGCAAAACTGCCGCAGGTCTAATCCCTTTTTTCAAACCCCTGTGCAATACTTTATTTGTTTTGTCGTCGCATTGTGAGATATGACAGAGGGCTTTATCGATATCCATACTCATCATCCAAATCCCTCTGTACGCTCGCCGAAGATGGCCGGTATCCATCCCTGGGATGCTGACAAAAACCTCCCGCTTCCGGATTTTTCCGGGTGCGATATTATCGGAGAAACCGGTCTTGACTATGCCTCCGCTGTTTCGAAGACTGCACAGGAAGCGCTCTTTCGTGCGCATCTGGAGGAAGCTGAAATACTGCACAAACCAGTCGTTCTCCATGTTGTCCGTGCGTTTGAACCGGTGATGAAGATTCTTTCCGGATACCGCGGGATTTCTGCTGTGGTCTTTCACGGTTTTGTCGGTTCAGTCCAGCAGGCACAGCGCTGCTATGATGCGGGATACTATCTCTCGTTTGGCGAACGGACTCTTCGTTCGGCAAAGAGCCGTGCGGTAATCGCCGGCGCTCCGGCACATCTCATCTTCTGCGAAACCGATGACAATCCGGATTTCTCAATCGCTGATATCTACCGGGAAGTTGCCGCCATCCGCGGCATCTCTGTCGATGACCTGAAGGAACAGATTGCGAATAAC
>JAFZFW010000020.1 GCA_017555685.1 Methanocorpusculum sp. | reverse complement strand
GGACACAATGAGGGCTGACAGTGCAAGAATAAAGAATCCTGCAGCGGACAGATAGTTCCGCATTTCATTTTTTGCTGTTTCATTCATAGAGAAATCTCCGAGTAAGACAAGAAAGGATTCGTTTCAATCCTACTGTAGGAGGATGTAAAGAAAAATTATGACATTTCAAAATTTGCCGGAATATACAGATATTTAGGGGTATTTTTCTGATGATGATTGATGAAAAAGCAGATTCGTCTTTCAATCCTTCAAAAATAGGATTGGAAATGCTGTTTTTCAGAGAGGATAAAAAGCGGGCGGAAAATCCGTATTCCGCTCTCCAAACAAAGATAAAAGAAGATTTTATCATAGATGAAAACTCATATCCTACTACAGTAGGATTACAACCCGGGAAACTCCCTCCGACGATACTATTCATAAAACCAAGCCCGAATCTATTTATCCTCTCAATGCAAGAGTATGTATTACCATGCTTGAAGTTCTTTTGTCCCCGCAGATTCTGCCATGGGTGCTGATTGTCGCAGGAATTGTATTCCTGTTAATCGAGGCGGTCTCACCCGGATTTTTCATGGCAGTGCCGGGAACAGCGCTGATTGTTTTAGGCGTTTTTGCATTCTTTGCATATGACTTGCTGCTTACTCCGTTCGGGGTAATCGCTGCGGTTATCGGTGCTGCAGCGGCTGCTGTGGTAACAATTCTGATTTACCGCAAAGCATCTCCTGATAAGAAGCCTGAAACAATAAGTAAAGATACGATTGTCGGAAAGAAGGGCAGAGTCACTGTGGAAGTAACGGCTGACTCTATCTCCGGAAAAGTAGAAATCGACGGTGCTCTCTGGAGTGCAAAGAGTACCAGGAAAGTCATCCCTGCAGGAGCAGACGTTGTTGTCGCGGCATCCCAGGGAGTTCACATCATTGTGGAGGAAATCTAAATGTTGGACTTCTCAACACTTATTCTCACCATCGTTCTTGTGGTGTTAATTCTCCTTCTGTTCGCAAAAGGAGTCGTCATCGTTCAGCCGTATCAGAAAGGTCTTGCAATCCGTCTTGGAACCTATACCGGTCAGTTGAATCCGGGTTTTAAGTGGGTTGTACCGTTTGTAACAAAGGTTGTCAAGCTCGACCTGAGAACACAGGTCATTGATGTCCCGTCTCAGGAGGTTATCACGAAGGATAACTCTCCGACAGATGTTGATGCAATCATTTATGTCCGTGTGATGGATCCGGAGCGTGCGTTCTTTGAGGTCTCGAACTACCGTCAGGCAACTGTTGCTTTAGCACAGACGAGTCTTCGCGGTATCATCGGCGATATGGAGCTGGATGAGATTCTCTACAACCGTGATATGATTAACAACCGCTTACGCGATATCCTGGATAAGGAGACTGACCAGTGGGGCGTGAAGATTGAACGTGTGGAGATTAAAGAGGTCAATCCGATTGGCGCTGTCAAGCAGGCAATGACTGAGCAGACGGCAGCCGAGCGTGAGAGAAGAGCGGCAATCTTAAAGGCTGACGGAGAAAAGCGGGCTGCTATCTTAAAAGCAGAAGGTCTTCGTCAGAGTATGATTTTAGAGTCTGAAGGAGAGCGTCAGAGTAAGATTCTCCGTGCAGAAGGTGAACGGCAGAGTAAGATTTTACAGGCGCAGGGAGAAGCACAGGGTCTGCGGATTTTAGCACTCGGTTCCCGTGCTCTGGACAAGCGTGCGGTGACGGTTCTCTCGCTTGATACTCTGCAGAAGATGGCAGATGGTCAGGCAACGAAGATTATCTATCCGTTTGAGGTCTCGAGTCTGTTAAAGCAGGGAGCGAAGTTCTTAGGCGGGGATGAACCATTCGAGCCGGATGTAATCCCGGATGTTAAGCTTGATGAGAGTATCTTAGGTTCTCTTCCGGACACGGATGAGATTGCCCGTGCAGTGGAGAGTGCAAAGAGTGCATCGTCCTCTTCTGCAGATGAAAAGATTGAGGAGAAGGAGTAATCCTTCTTCTGTTATTTTCTATTTTACCCGGTCTCCCAAAACAACAATCATGAATACGTTTCCGGCCCAATATTATTCTCATTCATGAAAAATCCCTTCCATGTAATGATTATCCCAACCCTCGGCTGTCCGGGACGCTGTAAATACTGCTGGAGTTCGGATGAAAACTCGCCGAAGATGAGCCTGGATACTGTCCATGACATCGTTGAGTGGTTAAAGCCGGTCGAAGAAGAACACGTGACCTTCACTTTCCACGGAGGCGAGCCGCTGTTAGCAGGAGCTGCATTCTACCGCGAGGTGTTACCGCTGCTTTCCAAAGAGCTTGCGCACATGCATCCGGAGTTTGCCATGCAGACCAACCTCTGGCTGATGGATGATGAGCTCGCAGAAATTCTTGCAGAATACAAGGTACCGCTTGGTTCATCCATCGACGGACCGGAGGATTTAACGGATTATCAGAGAGGAGACGAATACTTTACGCGGTGTATGGAAGGGTACCGCATCGCTGTCGAGCACGGGCTTCTTGTGCGGTTCATCTGTACGTTTACCAACTCTTCAGTGAAACGCAAGGAAGACATCGTCGAGTTCTTCAAGAGTCAGGGATGGGTTATGAAGCTCCACCCGGCACTGCCGTCCCTGAAAGGAGACAATCCGAATGCATGGACGCTCGAGCCGCAGGAGTATGGAGAACTGTTAGTCTGGCTGCTGGATTATGCAATCACGAATCCAAGCTTCGAGATTATGAACGTCAACGACCTCTGCCGCTGTGTGTTCACGCGCTCGGGTGCGGTCTGTACCTATGCGGACTGTATGGGTTCGACCTTTGCAATCGGTCCTGACGGAGCAATCTATCCCTGCTACCGGTTCATTGGTATGCCGGAGTGGGTAATGGGATATGTAAAGGATAAGCCGACGATTGCAGAACTGATGGAAAGCCCGGCAGGACAGCGGATGACAGCATTTAAGGAGCACGTAGACAGCGAATGTAAAGACTGCGCACATATCACCTACTGCAGAGGCGGCTGTCCATACAATGCGATTGCGCCAACCGGCGGAGAACTCTCCGGGGTTGACCCGCACTGTACTGCATACAAACGGGCATTTGATGAAATCGTAACCCGGATGAACAAAGAGATGGAAGGACCATCTGCAAGCCCGATGCAGAGACGCTCACGGGTAAAACGGATGGAAAAACCTCCGGTAATGCCGCTTATTAAGCGGATTATTGAAAAATAATTTGGAGCTAATGCGGCAAAGATGCCGCACACCCCTCAAATATGCACTTTTTTGAATTACTGCTCTGTCAGAATTCCGCAGACGTCGCCGTCTTCATCTTCTAAAAAGACCGTCTTTGAACTGCCGATGACAACCACAGCACCTGCATTCAGCAGTTCATCATACTCACCAATCGCTTCAAGGGTTGTGACAAACACCTCTCCTCCGCCAAGAGAGACACCAACCGGTGTTTCCGGTTTGCGGATGGAAAGTGCGGAAGAAACAGCCCGTCCAAACGGAAGCCCGGTCGGATGCAGAAGCAGGATGGGGATGTCCTCTGCAAAATCCACCGGTTCCTCTCTGAGATTAAAGACCGCAAACCGCCTTCCAAACGGGCTGCCGAGAGCGGCAGCCGCCCGCACTGCTTCTTCCTGTTTCATTGATACTGAATCGGGTCTGTAATTCCGACATCAGCAAATGCTTTCAGCCGGGAAAGGCATGACGAACAGATGCCGCATGCCGCATCATCTTCGGAATAACAGGACCAGGTATCCTCATACGGGACACCGAGACGAATGCCTTCACGGAGAATATCAGTCTTGTTCATCTTTACAAACGGCGTAATCAGCCGGATCTCCTTTTCCGTCTGTGTACCTATCGTGATGACATTCTGCATTGCCTCAATGAACTGCGGCGTACAGTCCGGGTATCCGGTGTGGTCTCCGGACTGAACGCCGATGAATACTGCATCACCGTCTCTTGCCTCGCAGTAAGAGGTCGCAATCGAGATAAGATTTGCGTTGCGGAAAGGAACATACGTGTTCGGCTGTTCTGCCTTGCCGAGCACGCCCTCTTCTACCTCAATTGATTTGTCCGTTAAACTGCTTGCCCCAAACTTTGTGAAGTAGTCAAGCGATATCTCCACAAAGTCTGCGGCATCAAGGTGCTCTGCAATTCTGAGAGCACACTCACGTTCCTTTTTTTCCGTACGCTGCCCGTAGTTCATGTGGAGCGCTAAGATTTCATATCCCATCTCACGGGCAACGTAGGCAAGCGTCGTCGAATCCATGCCGCCTGACAACAGGCAGACAGCCTTCTTCATGGAATGTTCACCAGTTTGTGGAGCTGCATCTGGAATCTCACCGGCAGACGCTCGGCGATGATTGTCTCAATGAGCCAGGAAACATCGGTACCGTACACCGGAGTGATACAGACCGCAGCTTTCAAATCCGGGTGGGCTGCTAAGACTTCGACCATGTAGAGATAATCTGCTTCATCTCCGATGACGAACTTTACACAGTCTGTTTCGCGAAGCGTGGTGATGAGGGAGAGGTCGCTGATTTCCCCGGATGACGGGCATTTGACATCCATGCAGATGTAGGCTGCATCGAATAAGTCCTCGAAACCGAGAGTACCGTTGGTCTCGATATCAACGATTAACTCCGCGCCTTTGAGGACAGCTAAGAGTTCCTTTACCTCGTCTTTCTGCAGCAGCGGTTCTCCTCCGGTGATACAGACATACTGCAGTCCGGACTCGGCAATTTTACCGATTACCTCTTCAACGGACATGTCAACGCCCTCAGAGAGAGAGGCAGGAGTATCACACCATGCGCATTTGAGATTACATCCGGCAAGCCGTACGAAAAAGCACGGCATACCCTGTCTGATTCCTTCGCCCTGCAGGCTCACAAATGTTTCAACGATTTTCATTATTCTACCTCCGCATAACATCCGTCAGATTCCCACACCCGGATTTTGGAAACATGTGCATCCATATCATGTTCACGGCAGAAGGCATCGAGTCGCATGCGGATGTCTTCGGCTAAGAGTTCGCTTGACGGGTCGCCGTTGGTTAAAACCGGCGTCTGGAATGGTGCAAGTGCCTCGACTAACGGATCATCCTTGTTTAAGATTACCTGGTGGTCATAGATGTTGATGATATTTTTGATGATGTTATAATCAACAAGAATGGATGATTTTGCGTCAGCGACACCTTCCATCCATACCTCTACACTCCAGCGGTGTCCGTGCAGACGGGAGCATTTGCCTTCATAGTGCATCAGGCGATGGGATGCATCAAAGTGGGTTTCCTTGTAGATGCGAAGAACCATATTCTAATATTGACGTGACAAGGGATAAGAGTGGCGGGTGGAAGCGCGTACAGCGCTTGCATCTGAAGCCGGGGAGTTCACAGAGATTCACCTTTTCACGAATATTTTGTTCTGAAAAATTAATTCGGTTTTTCAATCAAAACAAACATTTAAAACAAAATAAACGCAAGAAAAAAGGATAACTACTATGATTAAAAACAGAACGGCACAGTTAATTTATCAGACAATTTACTGCACGCTTGGTCTTGTAGGATGTGTTGCAAGCCTCGGCATCTTTGATAACATCAATGTAATCCGTTGGGATTTCTATGTTCACTTCACCAACATCAGTAATTACCTGTGCATCGGCGTTATGCTTGCCGCGCTGATTCAAACCGCGAGAAAAAAAGAGGACAGCTACGTTACAACTGCACCGGCATTGAAGTTTATCGGAATGCTTGGAATTCTGCTTACCTTCCTTGTGTTCAATCTTATGCTTGCAGGCGCAGACGGCCGCGACCCCCTGGCAAACTGGAGAGTCGGAAGCATTCTTTTCCATGTTGTACTTCCTGTTATGTACATAGCAGACTGGTTCCTGTTCTATGAGCGTAAGAACTGTAGATGGTACTACCCAATCGTATCTGCTGTATTCCCGCTTGCTTATGCAGTATTCCTTCTTATCCAGGCAATCATTCTGAAGTTTGACTCTTCGATTCTGATTCCGAATTCAGCCACGCCGCTTATCTACCCGTACTTCTTTGTAAATCTTGAGACATTGGGTGTTTCCGGTGTTCTTATGTGGATTGGTATACTTTCTGCAGTATTTGTTGCAATGGGATATGTATTCCTTGGTCTTGATACCATTTTAAAACGGAAAAATCCCAACAATTAGACGTTAAGAATCAAACTAAATAGAATAAAAAAAGGAGGAGATTGCCGTTTTTACGGCATCTGCTTAACTGCTTTTGCAATCTCCTGACCGAGCTTGAAGAACTTCTCTTTGTCGTCTCCCTGCGGGCGGTAGGTGAACTCAACCGGCTCGTGCCAGATTTCGATTCCTGCCTTCTGCATAAGCTCGGTGATGACCTTTGGTGCACCGCCTTTTCCGCCGTTGGAGCCGAATGCGAATCCGATCTTCTTCTGTTCCTGCTTGCCCGGTCTGATTCCCATCAGGTAGTAGAGGAAGCCTGCAACAGTCGGCAGCGGGTAGTCTTCAAGGGTTGGAGAACCAACGATGACTGCCTTGGAGTCTAAGATGTCGCGGACAACATCGGATCTGTGGACACCTTCGTATCTGCCGTCTTTTAAGAGGTCGAACTTAACTTCAACACCCTCAGACATTGCTCCTTCTGCGATGTACTGTGCAGCAGTACCGGTGGAGTAGTGCATGGTGTCGTAGACGATGGTAATCTTGTTCTTGGAGACACCCTTTGCCCAGTTGACATATGCGTTGATGATGTCTGCGGCGTGGCTTCTCCAGATGATACCGTGGGATGGTGCGATCATCTCGATTGGGACACCAAGTTCAGTGACTTCACCAAGCTTCTTTAAGACCTTCGGAGAGAGCGGGACAATTAAGTTTGCAACGAACTTTGCTGCGTGCTCCATTGCCTCATCGATTCCAAGCTCATCATCGAAGCGCTGGCTGGATGCGATGTGCTGACCGAATGCATCGTTCGGGAAGAGGACTTTGTCTTCGCCTAAGTAGGTGAACATGGAGTCCGGCCAGTGGAGGAACGGTGCCTCAAGGAAGGTTAAGGTCTTGCCGCCGAGTTCAAGGGCTTCTAAGTTCTTGATGGTGTGGATGTTCCAGCCCTCGATATCGTAGTGACGTGCAAATCCTTTCTTTGCAATCTCGGTCATGTAGATCGGGACGTTCGGGAGCTTCTTGGTAAGAACCGGCAGGGATCCGGAGTGGTCGATTTCGATGTGGTTTGCAACGATATAGTCAATCTTTTCGAGCGGGATGACAGACTCGATACGCTCAATCATCTGCCACTCGTGTCCCGGATAGGTTCCGTCGATTAAGGCGACCTTTTCTCCTAAGACAAGATATGCATTATAGGTGGTTCCCGGGAGAGTGTATCCATGGTAGTCTCTGATATTCCAGTCGATTGCGCCTACCCAGTAAACGCCTTCTTTAATCTTTACTGCCTGTAACATACACATATGTTGTATTCACGGCGTTATATATTCTTCCATCAAGGCACAGACACTCTTCATCCGTGAGGTTCTTATTCTCTTACGGGCAATATATCTATGCCTTATAATAAGGAAGGAATGATTTACAATGGATAAATACCGCTGTTTAATCTGTGGATACGTATACGACCCGGAAAAGGGAGCAGGCATTATGTATCCGGCCGGAACTGAATTCGAAGCCCTTCCGGACACCTGGAAGTGTCCTGTCTGTGCTGCAGGAAAAGCCCAGTTTAAAAAGGTGTAAGTTGAATGGCTGCCCGTGAGATTGTTGAAAATATCTACGCTGTCGGAACGATTAACTGGGATCTTCGGTATTTCGATGCAATTATGCCGACTCCGAGAGGAAGCAGCTACAATGCATACCTTGTCAGAGGAACAGAAAAAGTTGCATTAATTGATACCGGAGAGCCGAATGACGAGGCTGAGTTTATCACCAATCTCATGAGGCTTGACCAGAATTCACTTGACTACATCGTCTGTCTCCACGGCGAGCAGGACCACTCGGGTATGCTTCCGCTTCTCTTGGATGTCTACCCGATGGCAAAAGTCGTGACCAATGAGGTCTGCAAGGGTCTCCTTGTCGAGATGCACAACCTCTATGAAATGGATGACCGTTTCATCATTGTTGGTCAGGACGATACGATTGACTTAGGCGGAAAGACGCTGAAGTTCTATCTCGCTCCGTGGGTTCACTGGCCGGACACCATGTTTGCAGAAGTGGTTGAGGACAAGGTTCTCTTTACTTCCGATTTCCTTGGAACCCACTATGCATCCGAGACACTCTTCCAGAACGATGATCTGCCGGACTATCTCGAGGCCGCAAAGCGTTACTATGCAGCAATCATGATGCCGTTTAGAGCATCTGTTCGCGAGTACCTTGCACTGGTCGAGAAGATTGACCCGAAGATTATTGCTCCGTCTCATGGTCCGGTTTTACAGATGCCGGCAAAAATTGTCGACCTCTATGCAGACTGGGCAAGCGAAACCCCGAAGAACAAAGTTGTTGTTGCCTATGTTTCCATGCACGGAAGCACGAAGCAGATGGCAAACTTCCTTGTCGATGCGTTAATCCAGCGCGGAGTTCCAGTCAATCAGTACAACCTGCTTGACACCGATTCCGGCGTTCTCGGAAGCGCCATTGTCGATGCAGCAACAATTGTTCTTGCAACGCCAACCGTCTTATTCGGTCCGCACCCGGTTGCGGTGAATGCGGCATATCTTGTCCGCGCTCTCCGCCCGAAAACAAAGTATCTCAGTGTCATGGGTTCATACGGCTGGGGCACAAATGCGGTGAACTACCTTGCCGAAATGCTTGAACCTGTCGGCGCTGAGATTCTGGAGCCCGTTTACATTAAAGGTCTGCCTGATGAAGAGACTATCGTCGAGATCAATAAGCTCGCCGATACCATCGCTGAAAAGCACAAAGACCTCTAACTTTTATTTTCTTTTTTTATCCGAAGATAATTCCGATGCAGAGTATTCTGCAAAAATAGATTACAGTCCCTTCAGCGGAGTCTTTAACCGCATCAGGACAAACCAGAGAATCGTTGCACAACCTCCGGCAAAGAGACTGCAGATACCAAGTCCGAAGATATAGTTCGGCCAGGGAAGTGTTCCGGCCATCATACCAATACAACCGAGGAAGACAAGCGTGAAGTTAAAGACCGAGGATACCGAGCCGGTATCTCCGTCGAACTGCTGCAGTAAGATTCCTAATGCATAGGGTCTTGCGGCAAATGCTGCAATCACAAACAGTGTCATGCCGAAGAAGCAGAGGGCAACATGAGAGTTTCCTGCTGCCAGAAGCACCAGAGCACTGGCAAACGAGAGGAAAATAACCGCAATACCCGGGGTTTTGTTCGACCCTCCTTTGGTAAGCTTCTGTAAGACCAGCATTCCGGTAGTTCCAAGAACTGCATTTGCTGCGAGAAGATAACTGTAGGTCGTTCCCGACAGCCCGAATCCATCCACAAAGATATAGGAAGATACTGCAAGGTATGCCATAAACGGCAGAGAGAACATTCCCATTGCAAGGAGGAACAAAGTAAAGCTTCTGTTTTTACAGATGCCGACCATCCGCATCAGAACGCGGGGAATGCTGCCGGAGAGTTTCTCTTCCGGCGGAAGCGACTCGGAGAAGAATGCCGTAATGATCAGACAAAGAATGGTCAGGAGGCCGGGGAAGGCAAGTGTTGACTGCCAGTTGACGGCCTCAATTAAGTATGCGCCAAGAATCGGTGAAATGACCGGGCCGAGAACACCAAGAACAACGGTGAGAGTGAGGATGGTATTTCTAATCCGTTCCTCGAAACAGTCTTTGACCAGAGCAATAGAGACCACAAGCATACCTCCGCTTGCTGCTCCCTGAATCATACGACAGGTGATAAAGAACTCAATCGTCGGTGCAACAGACGCCAGAAGACTTGCTGCGATATAGACAATAATACTTCCTGCAAGAATCGGTTTTCGTCCGTATTTATCACTGACCGGACCAAAAAACAGCATCGAGACTGCCTGACAGAACATGAATCCATACAGTGTCATATTCAAAATAGCCTCCGTTGTTCCAAAGTGCTGTACCATTTCTGAAAGAGCCGGCAGGAACAT
The DNA here is from genome assembly GCA_017555685.1 of Methanocorpusculum sp. Lineage (GTDB taxonomy): Archaea > Halobacteriota > Methanomicrobia > Methanomicrobiales > Methanocorpusculaceae > Methanocorpusculum. The sequence continues at coordinate 2,656 of JAFZFW010000020.1, read as the reverse complement.
ATCCGTCGAAAACGGCGGAATGGTGGAGAGGATAACAATCAGCAGGACGATTATCCACTGCGGGAGGTATTTCTGAGGATTCATTTCTCTATAATGGGTGGTCTATGATTCGTATTAAGTCCTGCTCATTATTTTTCCCCGGACAAATGTCAGAGGAGTATGTTAATGAGGGAGTTTGACCAATCTTACTGTATGATTCCGCTGATGTTCGACCTCTCCTCTGCCTCGGTCTTAGTGATTGGAGCGGGAGCTGTCGGTCAGCGGAAAGCCGCATACTTTGCCGGTCGCTGTAAGGAGTTGACGATTCTCGATACCGTCCCGGAATCTCTTTCAGACATTGTTGCTGCGCATGATTTTATTGTCGCCGCAACTGCTTCTTCCGAGGAAAATGAAAGAATCATCGGAGAAGCCCGCGTACAAAATAAATGGTACAACTGTGCAACAGGAATCGGCAATTTCCTCATCCCGGCAGCACATTTTGAAGAAAACTTTACCCTTGCCGTGTCCACAAACGGCAAAGCTCCTGCTACAGCAGGGTATATCCGCGACAAAATCAGAGATGACCTGCCGGCCTTGTCTGCGATGATTGCTCTGCAGGAAGTACTTCGCTCAGAACTCAAAAATATCGTGCCTGACCAGACACGCCGTGCAGAAATCCTGCGGGAAGTCCTCGCAGATGAGGCAGTCTGGGAAGCACTTGATGCAGGTGACAAAGAAACCGCCCTCTTACTTGCACGGAGGCACATATGAATACTGAACTCTCGCTTGCGGTCTTTTCGCATGACAGACACAGCAGTGCAGAGCTTGCCGTCTGCCGGTGGGATTCGGAGGAGGGATTCTATGCAGAAGCACAAACGCTTCTTCCCCGTTCACTGATTCTCCAGACCTGCAACCGCGTAGAAATCCTCGCCCGCTGTGATGCAGAAACACTTGCCGCCTTCCTTGCAGATGCGGGAAAAACCGGATTCACCATTCTGGAAGGAACAGATGTACTCGCCCATCTCCTGGAACTTGCAGCCGGCACCCGGTCGCTGATTGTCGGTGAAGACCAGATTTTAGGCCAGATGAAAAAAGCCCTGCTTGCCGCTGAGTCCGCAGGGACGGCAGATGCGGTAATCTCTGCCTGCATCACCACAGCTGTCCGCTTCGGAGTCTCTGTACGGCAGAAGACTGCAATCAACAGAGGAGCGGTCTCAATCGGGTCAGCAGCAGTCCTGCTCGCAGAAGAAGAACTGGGAGGGCTCGACGGAAAAAACATCCTCGTAGTAGGGGGAGGAGAGACCGGAAAACTTGTTGCCCGCGCCCTTGCAGAAAAGGAAAGCCGGGCAATCTATGTTGCAAACCGCAGTTATGACGCAGCAGCAGCGCTGGCTGAAGAAATTGGCGGATGTGCTATGCGGCTCGATCAGCTCTCATCCTGCCTCGCAGAAGCAGATGTTGTCATATCCTGCACGGCAGCCCCGCATGAAATCATCCGGGCAGGTCCGCTTTCAGTCATCATGCGTCAGCGTCTCTGGCCGCTTAATCCGGTCCCGCGAAAACTGCTCATGATTGATATCGCATCACCTCCTGACATCGAGTACGCCTGTGCTGACATCCCGGGTGTCTTGCTGTACACGATAGATGACCTGCAGGGAATCTCAAAGCGGAATATGGCATCCCGTCAGGCGGAAATCCTGACCGCCGAAGAAATGGTCCGCGAGTACCTGCCGGAGTTTGAGCGCATCATAAACCGGACAGCCGCAGGAGATGTCTTAGCCGAGCTCTACTCATGGGCAGAGGAAATCCGATTCCGCGAAGCGGAAAAAGCCGTCCGGGCAATCCGTGCCGGGGGAGAACCGGAAGAGATTATCGAAAAACTCTCCATGTCTCTGACAAAGAAACTCTTAGATGATGCAGGAGCAGCCGTCCGGCGCTCTGCTGAAGAATGCCGCATTGATAAAGCAAAGTCCTTAGTCACCGCAATCACCGCGAGGAAACCATAAATGTACCCGAAAACCCGTTTACGCCGCCTGAGAAAAGACATCCTTCGTCCGTTGTTCACCGAAACCAGACTCTCACCCGAAGCATTCTGCCTGCCGCTGTTCTTTGACGAAGCAGCAGAAGAGCCAACACCCATCTCCTCAATGCCGGGGCAGGTCCGCTATCCGCTCTCAACAGCAGGTGAGCTCGCACGCGAACTCTTCGCAGAAGGCGTGCGGTCAGTTATTCTCTTCGGCATTCCAAAGGAAAAGGACAACTGCGCAACACAGGCATTCGCTGAAAACGGGGTAATCCAGCAGGCAGTCTCTTCAATGAAGGGGGCAGAGCCGCGGCTTGTGGTAATCACCGATCTTTGTGCCTGTGAGTACACCTCGCATGGACACTGCGGAATCATCCGCGAAACCTCCGGCAGTTTTGAGCTGGACAATGATGCTTCCCTTCTGCTGATGCAGAAGATTGCAGTATCTCAGGCAAAAGCAGGAGCGGATATGGTGGCCCCCTCCTGTATGCTTGACGGGATGGTTTCCGCAATTCGCGATGCACTGGACGATGCGGGCTTTTCACACATCCCGATTATGTCTTACAGCACGAAGTTCGCCTCCGCGCTCTACGGACCATTCCGTGAAGCGGCTGACTCAGGATTTGCTTTTGGAGACAGGCAAAGCTATCAGAT
>JAFZFW010000168.1 GCA_017555685.1 Methanocorpusculum sp. | reverse complement strand
TGCTGTCGCAGACTAGCGTCTGCTCACATTGGTCAATATAGGTCGACGTCTGAGGACATAAAGGTAATGGTGGTTTGAAGGGTTTGGCAGGGAAAATTTCTGTGCGTCTGCCCCCTCACCCCTGCTCGCGCAGAAAACAGAAGAAGATTAATGGTGTCTGCGATATTTTTGCTCAACAATGACAAGACCTGCAATAAGAGCGATACATTCGAAAACAACGCCGAAAACACTGATTAATGCCAGCGGAGAGTTCTGTCCTGTAAGAAGCGGAAGTCCAAGGAGAAGGAAAATTACTCCGCTTACTGTCCAGAGAACTCCTACCGCGCGGTTGTATGCGCGGACATCAGTTACCTTCGGCGGCTCTTTGATATTTGCATAAATGCTGACAGCCTTCTTCGCGGCAAATGCATAAATGCCGATTGCAAAAAATACGACGGCACATAATGCCCAGAGAAGATATGCAAGCATGCGGGCAGGTAAAAAGAATAAGGAGGTTTTACTCCTGGTTTCTATCAATTACGCGGACATTGTCTCCGCGGACGGTAATCGGGATTGGGACGATAGACTCGTAGAGTTCAACGGTGATTTCTTCTTTGGTGTGGTCAACGCGCTTGACGACAGCCTTCTCACCCTTGAACGGTCCTGCAATAAGCTCAACGATGGTTCCTTCGTCGATACCGGAAACGACCGGCTTGGGGACAAGGAAGTGCTTAATCTCTTCCATTGAGGTCTCGCTCTTCAGTACAACCCTTGCGTGTGCGATTGTCTCGACAAGTTCCTCAATTCTTGCGTGCTCTTCAGGACTCTCAACAAACACGTATCCCTTGATGTCTTCCGGGACAATGACGGAGGTTACAACAACATCCGTCATCTCGTTCTCGATTGCCTCACGGATGTTGTCTGCAACGGTTCTCTCGTGCTTGTTGGTTGTCTTGATGATATAGTAGTGGTTTCCAAACTCTGAGGCGGTCATTTTTCAGTTACGGAAGGAGGTATTCGAACAGCAGGTAGATGATGAAGCCGAGAACACCGATTAAGGCAATTCCAAGTGCGGAAACTGCTGAGATTTTCCAGAACTCTGCCTTTGTCGGAGTGCGTGCGAGCTTTAATACGCGGATGTATTTTCTGAAGAACTCAGCGACATCTTCCTTCTTGACTTCCGGCATCTTGACTTTCGGGGCTGCCTTCTTCTCTTCAACACCCTTCTTTGATTTTGTATTGTTAGATTTAACTACCATGTATTTACCTCATCTCAGGAAATCAATCTCGAACTTGGAGCGGTGAACCTGAGTTGACTGTGATGCCGTATATGTTTGTTCTTGCTTGCCATAAATCTGTGGGGACTGAACACCGGTTACGATAATCATCGTACGCATTCTGCCTTCCATCTCCGGGTCAATCTGGACACCCCAGATAATGCGTGCTCCCGGATCGATTCTCTGGTAAACTTCCTGAACGACACCTTCTGCTTCAGACATAGTCATGTCCGGTCCGCCGATAACGTTGATTAAGGCTGCAGTAGCGCCGGTGATGTCAACATCAAGCAGCGGAGAGCGGAGTGCCTTCTTGATAGAGTCGCTTGCTTTGTCCTCGGAATCGGATTCGCCGACACCAATCATTGCGATTCCACCCTGCTCCATAACAGTTCTGACATCGGCAAAGTCGAGGTTGACTAATCCCGGAAGGGTGATAAGCTCCGTGATTCCCTTGACTGCACGCATTAAGACTTCATCGGAAACCTTGAATGCCTGTGCAAGCGGGAGGCGCGGGACGACTTCTAAGATTCTGTCGTTCGGGATGACGATAACTGTATCAGCAACCTCGCGCAGACGCTCGAGACCGATTTCCGCATTTTCCATACGGGTTGCGCTCTCGCTCGTGAACGGTAAGGTGACGATAGCGATAGTTAATGCGCCAATCTCTTTTGCGACCTTTGCAACGACCGGTGCGGATCCGGTTCCGGTTCCTCCGCCAAGACCAGCAGTGACGAAAACCATGTTGCTTCCGGATAAGACCTGTCTGATCTGGTCTTCGGATTCGATTGCTGCCTCTTCTCCGCGCTGCGGAATTGCGCCTGCTCCAAGACCCTTGGTGGTCTGGCGTCCGATTAAGATACGCTTGCCGACTCTGCCGCGCAGGGTGGATAAGTGCTGTGCATCAGTGTTTAATGCATAGATATCTGCACCTTCGATTCCTTCCTGATAGATACGGGCAACAGTGTTGGATCCTCCGCCTCCGCATCCGATGACAGTAATCTTGGTCTTTAATGCGTTTAAGATCTCATCGAACTCGTCGTCATCGTCAGTCGGAGTAACAGACTGCGGTGCTGCATACTTGTACTGGCTGGATAAGTCGACTTCCGGCTTCTCTTCCGGTACGGAAAAGAGCGGCTTCTGTTCCTCAACAACCGGCTTTCTGATCTGTACTTCCGGCCATGGGCGCGGAGTCGGTTTCTCTTCCGGTTCGTATGCCGGAACAGTCTCTTTCTTGTCTAATCCAAGCTCCATTTCAGACTCTGCATCGTAGATTGCTGAAATTGAAGAGTTGTCGCGGACGACATCTTCAAACCGCTTGCGTGAAAGTGCTTCTTCAACGATTGATCTCATGAGTTAATTCTCCAATCCCGGGATTCTGATAGATGTTTTTGTGACCATGGTTACCGCATCCGGCGTGATGGTTCTGCCGTCTGGAAGAGTGACCGCTTCCCCGCGGCTTAATTTGCCGAAGAGAGGGCCTGACGGGATGCCTAACGTGCGCGCGAGTTTGGCATCAAACTGCCGGCGGGAGATGGTAATGATATCCTCATCTACCACACAATCCTGTGTACGTGTAATTTGTTGGACGGATAAAGCTATTAATTCAACTGATACACTTCGATGATTTTCGGCATCAGTTAAAAAGACCGGCAGGAGTTTTCCGCCGGCACCGGTCATGTGGAAGATGCCTCCGATCTTGTCGAGGAAGTCCATGAGGGCTGAATCATCTCTGCCAAACGCTGCCGAGAAGAAATCTTCAGGCAGGGAAATCACGGCAGGTTCACCGTCCGGTATTTCTCCATGCGGGAATAATCTGAGTCCTTTTTCTATTTTATCTGCAGCATCAGAGTATTTTCTCCATGTCTCATAGGACATCTGATTGAGTTTTATCAGGTCTCCTTCGGTGATTTCCGGGATGCCGAGTTCATCTAAGATGCCGGTGATGTGTGCGATTTCCGGTTTGGATAATGCCTTCCTATCCACATGCGCGGCGACTGCGCCGCCGGATTTCTCAATCATCTGGGAAACCATCTCTGCTTTGACTGCACCCACATCGCGCGTATGCATCATATGTCCAAGCGCGCCTCTGGTCTCCTGTCCGATTACACTTTGCCGGACAGCATAATGGGTTCCGCCGAATCCGATAATCGGGATGGCATCAGCAGCAGGCCGGGCATAGAGCACGCTTTTTGCGGCTGCAGTGTATGCCTTCTCATCATTCCATTCTGTTTCAGTACTGCCAACCTCAACAAAGAATGTGGGGGCCGGGAAGTCTGTTGGTCCGTGATGCGTAATCTCGTAAGATACCCGGTAGCCTTCCGGTACAAACTTAGCGTGATTGCAGAGCACGGCTTTCATCCACTCAGGAGACGTCAGCCCGAGCTCAAAATCATTTCCGCCAAGAAGCCCCTCACCGAAATTTCCCGGAGGATGGACGGTTAAAACCGGAACCGGATTTACACTTGAGTGCCGGGATACGACGATAATCAGGTCCGCATCAGGATTCAGGACGGAACAGTCTGCTTTGACAATCCGGTCACTGGTGGTGTGGAAGGTTACTTCATTTCCGTCAAACAGCGGGAATGCATCTTTTCCCTGCTCTTCAATGAGCTTGTCGATTGCCCGGCGGATGTTTCTTCCTGCCGGATCGATGTCCGAGTTGAGAATATCAATAATCATAGGTTAGAGGTATCCGATACCGGTGAGTGCACTGAAAATCCAGAGGATGACGAAAATGACCGGCATATGGATAATGTAGATAAAGAGAGTAATTGTTCCGTTTCCAAGTTTTGCAACTGTCTGCAGGATTTTTCCCGGAGTATAGTTCAGGGTGAATCCGCGGATGCCGTTTGGATAGAACACATTTCCCAGACCCACTCCCAGCAGCAGAACTCCTGTCCAGGGGAAAAGCGGGAAGTAATCAGGAGTGTGGAGGAGGAACTCCGCACTGTGGATTCCAAGCGGGAAGAGCCATTCAGGAGAGGAAAATGCCGGAATAAAGAAGATTCCAACGGCGATTACTGCAAGGCCGAATAAGAGATTCCACTTCTTAAACCGGAGCAGTGGGACTGCAATCAGCATGGAGATACTGAGCATATGCAGGAAACCGAAGATGATGCAGGCGTTTGTATCAAGAAAAATCCGGTAGGCCATCCAGGTAACGATTGTTATCAGCATAGCAATGCCTAACAGCAGAAGCGAGCGGTTGACAAGTGTTACATAATAATCTCTGTCTGTCTGTCCTTTCTTCTGCATCCGTTCATGCCGTAAAATCATAGAACAGCCGGCTAAGATGACAAAAATCGCCGTCCCGAAGACGTAGCTGTTGTAATATTTCAGGAAGGTGTCTGTTTCTACGATTACGTGAAACATCACCAGGGCTGCTAAGGTATGGAAGAAAATCATTCCAAGAATTGCTATCCCGCGGATAGCATCAATCTCCCAGTACCGCTCACCGGAAGAGTGCTGAGGAACAGCAGGAACATCCGGCGCTAAAGCTGCCGCATCGTCCATTATTCCTTCACTATATGCTCTTTTGGATTATCAAGTTTCGTTTGATACTGCAACCTTATCTCCTCCTGTGCCCTATACATAAGCATGTCATCTCTGGCATTATTTGACCCGGAGATTTTTGACCTGATTAACAAAGAACACAAGCGTCAGGTTGAAGGTCTCGAGCTGATTGCCTCTGAAAATGTTGTCGCCCGCGAAGTCCTGGAAGCAATGGGGACGATCCTCACCAACAAATATGCAGAAGGGTATCCCGGAAAACGTTACTATGGGGGATGCGAATTCCACGATAAGATAGAAAACCTTGCCCGCGACCGGCTGTGTTCTCTCTTCGGAGCAGAGCATGCCAATGTACAGCCGCACTCCGGCAGTCAGGCAAATGAAGCAGTATACTTATCTTTCCTGAAACCGGGGGACAAAATCATGAGCCAGTCGCTGAACAACGGCGGTCACTTATCTCACGGAGATCCGGCAAACATCTCCGGAAAATACTATGATGTCTCCTTCTATGGAGTCGACTTTGACTCCGAAGTTCTTGACTATGGAGCAATTGAAGAACAGGCAAGAAAATACAAGCCTGATTTAATCGTCTGCGGAGCATCCGCATATCCGCGTGAGATTGATTTCAAGGCATTCGCAGAAATCGCTGAAGATGTCGGTGCCCGTTCAATGGCAGATATTGCCCACATCTCCGGTCTCTGCTGTACCGGCCTGCACAACTCACCGGTCGGCGTTACGACCTATACCACTTCGACCACTCACAAGACTCTTCGCGGTCCGCGTGGGGGAGTTATCATGTGTAACAAGGAGTATGCCGGAGCAATTGACCGCGCAGTTTTCCCAGGCATGCAGGGCGGACCGTTAATGCATGTGATTGCTGCAAAGGCAGTCTGCTTCCGCGAAGCAGGAACCGAGGAGTACAGAGCATATGCAAAGCAGGTTGTAAAGAACTGCAAAGCATTAGCACAAGGATTAGAGGACAACAACTTCCGTCTGGTTTCCGGCGGTACCGATAACCACCTTTGTCTGGTTGATCTGGAAAGCTACAACATCTCCGGCCAGGAAGCGGAAGTGATTCTCGGCAAAGCAGGAATTACCGTTAACAAGAACACCATTCCGCGTCAGTCCTTATCTCCATTCGAGACCTCCGGTATCCGTGTAGGTACTCCGACGATTACCTCCCGCGGAATGAAAGAAGAGGAGTGCAGACAGATTGCAGACTGGATTGCACAGGCAATTCAGAACAGAGACAGTGACAGCGCACTTGCTGAGATTAAGAAAGAGGTCTCCACCCTCTGTCTGAAGTATCCGCTCTATCCGGAAATCAGAACTCTCTAAGTATGTCCCGCGAAATTCGCATCAAATCGGTGTCCGTTGGAGGAAACAATCCTCCGCGGATTTTAGGCGTCTTAAACATCAGTCCGGAGTCGTTTTTTTCCGACTCGTTTACTCCGTGCAGTCAGGTGTTCCGCCGGGCTGAAGAGATGCGAAGAGCAGGCGCTGATATTATCGATCTTGGTGCGAGAAGCACTGCATTAAACGCTCCGCCGATTTCTGCTGCGGAAGAAAAAGAGCGGGTGGTTACTGCCCTGAAGGATTTGGACGGCTGCGGCATCCCAATCTCACTGGATACCTGCCGCCCTGAGGTGCTGACTGCAGCTCTCCACTATGACATCGCTTTAGTAAATGACATCAGCGGACTCACTGATGTCGGGTATGCAAAAGCGGTTGCTGATTCCGGCCTTCCGGCAATTCTGATGGCAGCAGATACTGTGCCCGGTGATCCGCTGACGTTTGCGGAGACTGAGGCGGCGATTTCTCTTGTTCTTTCCCGCGCGGAAACCTATGGTATCGAAGATATTATCCTCGATCCGGGAGTGGGAAAATGGACTGATGCCCGCACCAGTGAGGCGGACTGGGAGCTGTGCCGCAGATTTTCTGCGCTGCAGGAATATAATCTTCCGCTGCTTGCAGCAGTCTCCCGCAAAAGTTTCATCGGCGAGTGTCTGAACAAACCATCTCACGAGCGGCTTTTTGGCTCGCTTGCGGTTTTCTATCATCTGATGGAAGCAGGGGCAGACCTTTTGCGGGTGCATGATGTAGGTCCTGCCGCAGATTTTGTGCGGGTGTTCACCCGTTTGAATGGCGAGGATTAAACGATTGGACGGCATATAGAAATATCATGTCAGTCCCGCTTTCTTTTTCGGTCTTTGGCCTTTCCACTCCGCTCATCAATATTGGCGATGATATTGTCGAGA
>JAFZFW010000167.1 GCA_017555685.1 Methanocorpusculum sp. | reverse complement strand
GACCGGAAATTCATCGATGAGTACCGCAGACGTTCGGCAGTTCTCGGAAAACCGATTCGCTATCTGGAAGACGGTCTGTGGCATGAAGCAGAAGCAGAAGGCATTGATGAAAACGGAGGACTGGTTGTCCGGGAAGTGGAGAGACTGCGTACGCTGGTCTCTGGTGAAATAACACTTCGAATAAGATAATGTTCCCGCGTTTGCGGCAAAAATTGCCGCAACCAAAAACCGGCTTTTCTGCAGAATCAGATAGATTCAAATAATTTCCTAAGAGATTTCAGCGGACAAAAACTACCTCGTTCTCTACATTTATGAGATTGCTTTGGCAATCACATATCATGGATTCCTTTGTCATTTTCGAAGACACTCCGGACACCGGAGTCTGGAAGGCGATGATTATCAAGGCAATCATTTTCGTTGTCCTTGGAATCTTCTGCCTTGCCTTTCCCTTTGCCGCACTGAACCTGAGTGCATACCTCCTTGCATTCTTCCTGCTGATTGTATCAATTGCCGCAATCTTTTCCGGATTTTCCGCATTCGGTTTCTTTAGCAGAAACTGGCTGGTGGTAGTACTTGGAATCATAGGCATCTGTCTTGCCATCTACTCCTTTATCAGTCCGGAGTTTATGCTTTCATTTGCAACGATTATCATCGGAATAATCTCCATCGTTGCCGGAATTGCCGACATTGTTCTCGCATTCGGTCACGACGTATCAGTCGGAATGCGGATTTTAACAATCCTTCTCGGTTTAGTCGAAGGAGCGATTGGTATCATCTTCCTGATTAACCCGGGTCTCGGCTCTGCAGTGCTGGTCCTTGTTCTGGGAATCGGGCTGATTATCAATGCAGTCCTCTCTCTTACAGAAGCATTCATTGTGAAAAAAGACTTTGCAGGTGATGAATAAAAGAAGGGAATTTCCCTTTTTTTCAGGACAGGGAAAGAACATCCCTCTCTGAAGAATCTTTACACCCTGTTTTCAGTTCCAGAACTTCACGATTCACTGAAGCACACCTTGCCTCAACAAGGGACAGTCTGTCACGAAGAGTCTCGTTTTGTAATTTCAGGGACTGATACTCAGCCAGTATCTGGGAAAAACGCTCATTGACTTCCCGCTCAATGCGGGAAATATTCCGCTGTGTGCCGTACTCAATAATTATCTGGCAGACAGCATCAGTAATGCTGTCATCACCACGTTCTGCTTTCACCATCTCGATGATGTCGCGAACAGGTTTTGTAGCATAAAATGTAAGTCTCTGCTTTCCCACAGGAGATGCTTCCTGAGTGGTCGGGTGTTTGAATGTGATTACTTCTTTAATGGCAAGTGTATCTTCCATACAATTTCATATGCTGAATTCAACTATATGAGTATTTTTACAATAAAATCAAATGAAAACAACATATAATATTGCATAATATTGAATTAATTTCCCCATATGAATCCGGTATGGAAACAAATTGTATGCGCGGAATTTGCTATTCAGAATAAAGAAGAAAAGAGACTCTCAAAAAAGAAAAACCGGAGGAGTCCGGTTTACTGTATCTCGTGGATTACCATTCCGGAGAGAAGTTTTGGTTCGAACCAGGTGGACTTCGGCGGCATAATAAGGCCTGCATCTGCCACATCGATAACCTGCTGAGCGGTTACCGGCTGCATGATGAATGCTGCGGCAAACTCACCGTTGTCAACATCCTTGATGACATCAGCAAGCGGGACAATTCCGCCGACGAAGGAAATTCTCGGATCTCCTCTCGGGTCAAAGATTGCAAGCATATCATCTAAGACAAGGTTCTGGAGAACAGAGACATCAAGTCTCTCGATTGCATCAGCATTCTCATCAGCCTTTCTGGTAAGCTCGTACCAGTTGCTTTCCAGATAGAGGTGGATGACATGCATATCCTCTCCCTTTTCAACTGCCGGGACAGCATTCTTCTTGACGTCGACCTTCTTAATCTGGGAGACGTTGAAGCGTAAGGATAAGTCTGCTAAGAACTGGTCTGCGTTTAATCCGGCAAGGTCGCGGATTAAGCGGTGGTATCCATAGATAGTAACTGAATCGTGAGCGAATAATACACTCATGAAACGCTCTGCATCCGGCGTTAAGCGGTTCTCGGCAAGGCGTCTGTCATAGACATTTGCAGAGGACTTTGCACGGTGGTGACCGTCTGCGATGTAGAGGTTCGGGATAGCTGCAAACATCTCGGTAATCTTTGCAACCTCTTCTTCTGCATCGATGCGGTAGAGCTGGTGAAGGTTTCCGCCTTTGGAGGTGTACTCACCGATTGGCTCTTTTGCTTCAGCCATTGCTTTCAGCGTTGCTAAGACTGCTGCTTCATCCTTATAGAGGAGGAAGACCTGTCCGGTGTGAGCAGAAACTGCATCGATGTGGCGGGTTCTGTCCTCTTCTTTCTCATAGCGGGTAAGCTCGTGCTTTTTGATGGTGTCGTCTTTGTATTCTGCAACAGAAACACAGGTGACAAGTCCGGTGAACGTCTCTCCGCCTAAAGTGATGCGGTAGATGTAGTATGCATCCTTTTCATCCTCAACAAACAGTCCGTCTGCCTTGAACTTGGCAAACATCTCCTTTGCACGCTCGTAGATTGCATCTGCATACGGGTCGGTGTCTAAGAGTTCTGCATCAGTTCTGATGACACGAAGAAGCGTATTCGGATTCTCAGCAATCTCTGCTGCGGCCTCGTCGCGCTCGATGACATCATACGGTACAGACGGTACAGTCTTGAATGCCTCTGCGGACGGGTGAAGTCCTTTGAACGGATAGATGGTAACCATATATGATATATTTGTTTGGAGTTCAATAGTAAAATAGCAGATGGTAATTGTAAATGGTGTTGGCGGAACCCGTGCCGGATGTACAATCCGCAAGGCGACATTAGAGGACATCCCGGACATCTACCGGATTGAGCTTCTCTGTTTTAACGACCCCTGGGATTACAAGGCGATGATAGAGATGATGACACTCTATCTGACATCATTCTATGTCGCAGAAGCTGACGGGCGGATTATCGGCTTTTCCGCAGGAGCAATCGAGGAGACCGATGAGGAAAAATACGGACATGTCTGCAATATTGCAGTAAGCCCTGAGATGCGGGGGTTCGGCATCGGACGGCTTCTCCTGCGCAGAGTCGAGCGCGACTTCTTCCTCGAAGGCTGCCGGGCATGCAGTCTTGAGGTCAGAAAAAGTAATACAAGTGCCCACGGATTCTATGAGCGCCTCGACTATGAAGACGTGATTGTGTTTGGCGGCTATTATTCAGACGGTGAAGATGCCGTCGTTATGATGCGCTGGTTCTAATAAAGACGAAACAGAACCCGCATTATCCTATTTATTCCGCAAGCTTTGTGCCGCAGTTCCCGCAGAAATTCATATCCCCGATTATTTCCGTTCCGCAGTTCGGACAGATTTTTACATCCTGTAATCCTTTTACCGCGGAAAGCTCGGCTGCTTTTGCACGGATTCTCTCCTGAACATCGAAAAGCTTCACTCCGGCATCACCGAACTTTTCCATCCCTTCTGCAGCTACTGCAAGGCGTCCGATTGCCGCATAAATCCCCAGCTCCTCACGCTTCAGGTCATGTAATTCCGACTGAAGCTGTACTGCCCGCACATTCTTTTTGACACCGTCCATCTCGGATTTTGCGGTTTCTTTTAAGTCATCGAAGAAGCCCATGAGGAATTATTTGGAAAACATTCGTTAAGATGTTTGTGATAAAAGAAAACTCAGAAAAACAAGGCCAAGGCCGGGGGTCGAACCCGGGTCTAAAGATCCACAGTCTTAAAGGATGTCCAGCTACCCTACCTTAGCATGATAGATTTCAGCGTATCGCCAAAATACTCTATAACATATGACGTACTAGGATATTAACATATCCCTTGACCAGCCCCAGTCTTTTTAATACCATGTATCACCAATATATAAGCAGTATTCATCTTCGGCAGAACTATCTGCCGGAAAGAGGGGGATTATACATATGGCAGAACATTTACGAACGCCGATTGTCTGCGTCCTTGGACACGTAGATCACGGTAAAACATCACTGCTTGACCGGATTCGCGGGTCAAAAGTCACCGCAGGAGAAGCAGGAGCTATCACCCAGCATATCGGTGCAACGCTCATCCCGCTTGACTCGATTGTCAAGCTGAACGGAGACTTAGGTAAAATCAAGACCAATGTGCCGGGACTGTTATTCATCGACACACCGGGACACCATGCATTCACCACGCTTCGCGCACGCGGAGGAGCACTGGCAGACATTGCAATCCTTGTCGTTGATGTAAACGAAGGATTCAAACAGCAGACCATCGAGGCATTACAGATTTTAAGAAACTGTAAGACCCCGTTTGTTATCGCCGCAACCAAACTCGACAAGATTCCAGGATGGCGCCAGACACCGAACGCATCCTTCATGAAGACGTTCAAGAACCAGAGCGAACGCGTTCAGATGGACTGTGAGACCAAAGTCTACGAGTTAGTTGGAAAACTCGCAGAGATGGGATTCAACTCCGAGCGTTTCGACCGTGTCTCTGACTTCCAGAGAAACCTTGTGATTGTTCCGGTCAGCAGTATGACCGGCGAAGGTATCGGCGATCTCTTAATGGTCATGATCGGTCTCGCCCAGAGATTCTTAACTGAAGGTCTCAAGACCACTGTCGAAGGACCGGGTGTCGGAACTGTCCTTGAGGTCAAGGAAGAGAAGGGTCTTGGCACAACACTCGATGTCATTCTCTACGATGGTATCATCAGCATTGGCGATGAGATTGGAATCGCCACGGCAGACGGAGCAATCTCCACCAAGGTCAGAGCACTGCTTCAGCCGCGTCCGATGCAGGAGATTTTAATCGAGGACAAGTTCCAGAGAGTAAAGTCCGTTACCGCAGCAGCTGGTGTCAAGATTACTGCACCAAACCTCGCAGGCGTTGTTGCCGGTTCTCCGATTCGTGTCATCCGCGGAAACAAGGACGAGACACTTACCCGGATTGAGGAAGAAATGCAGGAGATTAACGTCAAGTTCTCCGAGGTCGGAATCTCTGTTCGTGCAGACACCATCGGTGCACTCGAAGCACTCTCCAAGGAACTGGAAGAGAAAGGTATCCCGATTATGCGTGCAGATGTCGGCCCGCTCTCCCGCCGTGATTTAATTGAAATCGGTGTCATGAAGGAAGACAACTACAAGACAGCTCTGCTCTTCAACGTCCCGATGCTTCCGGATGCAGAAGCAATGGTTAATGAAGGCGACAGCGACGTCAAGATCTTCTCCAACCGTGTTATCTACAAGTTAATCGACGACTACATCGAGTGGCGCGACGAGCTTGAGCGTGCAAAGGAAGCAAAGCGTTTCGAGACCGTCGTCCTTCCGGCAAAGATTACGCTTCTCCCGGACTGTGTCTTCCGCCAGAGCGGACCGGCAGTTGTCGGTGTGCGCGTTTTAGGCGGAACACTGCGTCCAAGAGTGGACGTTATGACGCGCGAGGGTAAGATTGTCGGTGAGGTCAAGCAGATTAAGCTGAACAAGGAAAATGTCTCCGAGGCAAAGGAAGGAGCAGAAGTCGCAGTTTCTATCGACGGAGTTACAATCGGACGCCAGATTGACGTTGGAGATGTGTTATACGTCGCCGTTCCGGAACGCCATGTCAAGGTATTAGAGACCGAGATGATTAAATCCCTCAATGCAGGAACAGTTGAAGCACTCGAAGAGTACGTTGCTCTGCATCGCAGAACACAGCCCTTCTGGGGAAAATAGTATAAATAAGTTAGAACCAATAATATAGGTACTTCGGAATCACAAATAGATATCGAGGAGATGTAATAATAATGGCAGATTTAAAAGTCGTCCTTTCTGACCCACAGACCGGAAAGGCATACAACATCGATGCAACCGGCGCAGCAGCAGGTGCAATCATCGGAAAGACCATCGGAACTGAAATCGACGGAACCCCGTTCGGACTTGCAGGATACAAGATCACCATCACCGGCGGATCTGACAAGACCGGAACCCCGGCACGTGCAGACCTCCCAGGAAACGGAAAGAGAAGACTCCTTCTCTCTGACGGTTTCGGCTTCCACGCCGACCACAACGGTCAGAGAAGAAGAAAGACCCAGCGCGGCTCTGAAATCGCACCGGACTTCGTTCAGGTCAACGCAAAGATTACTGCATACGGCGAGAAGACCCTTGCAGAAATCTTCGGCGGCGAAGAACCGGCAGCAGAATAAATCTCTCCCCAATACAATTTTTTTTATCGCCCGAACCCACTGGCCGGAGAGGGCAGAATCTTCTCTTACCGTATGGTTTTTCAATACGGAGACATTTTGCTCTTCCTAAACAGTAAATCCTTTAGAGATACTTTTGAAATACGAAAAAAGTTATTGGGTGTTTTGGGATTTGCTGAAGAACCCGATTACTGAGAACACCAGACCAAGCAGGGAACAGCCAAGCCCGATGAGTTCGAAGATTCCGTCTCCGGAAATCGTTCCAACATATGTTGCATAGAATCCAAAGAGGATTAAGGCAATACCAAAGAGAATTTTCTTCATAGTAACTCCTTGCAGAACGGGATGATATCTTCAAAGTGCCCGTCCTTCATGTAGAATCCTTTCGGGATTACGCCGAGCGGGGTGAATCCGAGTTTTGTATAGAGACGTACCGCACGCTCATTGGTTTTGACAACCGCGTTGAACTGCAGAATGCAGAATCCAAGTTCTTTTCCTGCCGCAAGCGAGTCGAGTACTAACTTCTCACCAACACCTTTTCCGCGGGCAGATGCAGCAACACCGTAACTTGCATTCGCAATATGTCCGCATCGCCCCACATTATTTGGATGAAGGATGTAGAGTCCGACGATTCTGCCATCCTCTTCAGCGACTGCAGTCCTGCTCTGCATCGCAAAAAACTCCGCGGCAGAAAAAGAATCCAGCGGAACATCCTGCGGGAATGCATTTCCTTCCAGAACAATCTCATTCCAGATGGCAGTAATCGCCGGCAGGTCTTTTGGCTCATACGGTCGGACAGTAACACTCATTCTGATAAGATTGGAAGAGCCAATATTTAATACCTGATACCTCCCATTTTTACCTACATGGGGAACATTTGTCCGATAACCAAAGAACGCTGTATGGGAAAAGCCTGTAAGTTCTGGCGTGCTGATGCAAAATATGATAAAAAAGCCGATACTATCTATGAACTCTCAACCGGCGAATGCTTAGTCATCCGCGTGGCAAACCATCTTCTGGCAAAATAAAAACAGGGGTTTATTCCGCCCCGACAACAATTTCCCCTTCGGCATTTACGCCGATAACCTTTTCTCCCGCATCTCTGAGTGCCTTAATGTAGGTGATGACTTCTTCAGTTATCCGTTCGCCCGGGCAGATGAACGGGATTCCCGGCGGATACGGGATAATGGATGATGCACAGATTCTTCCAGCCCCCATCTCCAGCGGGACGCGTTCCTTCTTTGCCGGAACGGCACACAGCTCGAAGCGTGCTTCAAGAACTGCCGGCGGTGTCTGCTTTTTGCCTTCTGCAAGCGGATAGGATGCGGCAATTTCCTTGAGTGCGGACAACAGGCGTTCCATATCCTCTTTGGTATTTCCAATGCCGGTCATACACATCAGAATATT